>URJC01000300.1 GCA_900548135.1 uncultured Odoribacter sp.
AGTTCAATACCTTCCTGTAAGGTTTTGTTCATTTTCCAGTTTCCTGCAACAATTTTTTTTCTCATGGTTTATCTTTTTAAGTGTAATATGATTCGTTTCGGTATTTTATTTCACTTGTTTTTTATATTTACGGGCCAGGTAGAATCCCAGACATGCTGCATAAAGCAGTATCAGGCTCCAGACTAAATATTTATCTGCTGCATGCTCTTGACTTTGCAGGCAGAATGCTGCCAGGTCTTTGCCCTGTAATTCTTCTACTTCCGGTAAATCCCGGTGTCCCCATTTATTCAGGACTGTACCTTCGCGTAAAAGTACCAGTCCGGGATTTGAACGGACAATGGTCTTTAATTGGATCTCGTCGGTTGAGCAAAAGTCATAATTGACTTGGTGGGCATCTTTGTATTTTTGAAGATCATCGCCTACGGATGCTGACAAACCGTAAAAGCGATATCCTTTTTCCTGTGCATAGGCTGCCAGACGGTTCAGTTTCTCCTGGTTATCTGCATTGGTATGGTTGATATTATAGGCTATTACAAGGAAGGTATAACTGTTGTCTTGCAGAATGTCCTGAGTAATGTCTCCCAATTCCGGATGTTCAATGACAAAATCATGGATCGGAGCTTTATATCCTTCCTTGATCAGCTTTTCTGTAGAACTGGCATATTCCCAGTTTACAGTATCCTGCCAGGGATAATTTTCTTCAGTGAACTCTTTTATCTCTCCGGTGTTTTTATTTTTATACTTCAAGGTGATTTTGAATTCGTCGTGCGGGGCCCCCTCCGGTATTGTCATTCCTTCTGTGATATTGTTGCCGATTGCATACGGACGAAAATCAAGGATCGGCAAATGGCGGTAGCAGTAGAATTCAATACACAGCATAAAGATCAGAGTACATACCAGTAATATGGATTGTTCCAGTAAATTGAAAATGGATTTGAATTTATGCTTGTTGTAAAAAATAACCAGTATCAGAACAAGCAGGATCATATTTTTCCAAAAGGTTTCCCAATTGCTGAGCACCAGGGCATCTCCGAAACATCCGCAGTCTGTGACGGGATTTTTGATCGCGAGGATTAGAGTCAATGGTGTGAGAACAAGCATGAAAAGAAAGGATCCCCAGGCAGCCCATTTGGTCTTTATATTTAAGAACAGGCAGACACCGATGAGAAATTCTGTCAGAGAAAGCAGGAATGAAAAGAATAAAGCTGTTCCTTCCATCCAACTCATTTGAAAGGCATTGAAATAATCAATGAATTTATAATTAGAACCCAACGGATCAATTCCTTTTACAAAGCCTGAGTAAATGAATAACAGTCCGACCAATATCCTGCAAATATTTCTCAATAATCTCATAACACACTTTCGTAAAATAGGTTGTTCGTATTTTGTTTGGGTTTAATTGTTTTCTTGGTGTTCAACAGTCAGGCGGATCAAAGCGAAGACGGCATAATTAACCATGTCGTAATAGTTAGCATCTATGCCTTCGGAAATAAGTGTGTTGCCCTGATTGTCTTCGATTTGCTTTGTCCGGTTGATTTTCATCAGGATCAGGTCTGTATAGGAGCTGATGCGCATATTGCGCCAAGCTTCTCCATAATCATGGTTTTTGTCCATCATCAGCGCTTTGGCTTTTTGGAAGTAACTGTCATAAAGCCCTGTAATCTGTGCTTGTGCTGCATGGGTATCTTCACCCGGGCCTAATTCCAGTTGGATCAGTCCCATGATGGAATAATTGATGATACCGATAAATTCGGGAACAACACCTTCGTTTACTTTGCAGGTGCCTTTTTCTTCAATGCTTCGGATACGATTGGCTTTAATGAAAATTTGGTCTGTGATGGAGGTGGGACGTAATATACGCCAGGCTGTACCATAATCCTGCATTTTCTTTATGAAAATATCCCGGCAGGTATCTATGATTATATCATATTCTTGTGTCGTATCAGGCATATGTTTTAAATATAAAAACTAATTGTAAATTTGATGAAGCAAATTTAATAAAAAAAGTTGATAGTTTAGTGTTTGTAAAGTAACGATTAACGAGGAAGGAAAAACGATTACCGGTTATGGATTTAGGAGAAAAGATTGTTGGATTATAAAGTATATAAATAGAATTGGGATATTATGAAATTAGGACATCAGGAATTGGATTTTTCAAAGCCGGTAGTCATGGGAATATTGAATGTGACGACGGATTCATTTTATGACGGAGGAAAGTACCTGAGCGAAATAAAAGTAATCGGGCGAATCCATCAAATTGTAGATGAGGGAGCAGGAATAATTGATGTTGGGGCTTATTCTACTCGTCCCGGAGCTGCTTATGTAGACGAGAAAGAAGAATTGGGGCGTTTGTCGTGGGCGGTGGAGTTGATCCGGAAGTATTATCCGGAAGCAGTGGTATCAATAGATACTTTTCGTGCTAAAGTAGCAGAGGAGGTGATTCACTGTCTGGGGCCGGTCATTGTAAATGATATTTCAGGAGGAACGATGGATGAGGGGATGTTTGACCTGATTGCCCGGACGAAAGTACCTTATTTGATGATGCATATCCAGGGAACACCTCAGACAATGCAGAAAAATCCGGTATATGGAAATGTGGTGGAAGAGGTCAAAACCTTTTTTGTTGACCGTATTGCCCGTTTAAATGAATTGGGGATCCGGGATATCATTTTGGATCCTGGTTTCGGTTTTGGAAAAACATTGGAACACAATTATGAACTGATGAATGGCCTGGATCGTTTTTTAGAGTTGGGATATCCGCTTTTAGCTGGTATTTCCAGAAAGTCTATGATTTATAAATTGTTGGGAGGAACTGCCCGGGATGCTTTGAATGGAACAACAACGCTTAATACGGTTGCATTGATGAAAGGAGCACGAATTCTTCGGGTGCATGATGTGAAGGAAGCTGTGGAAGTGGTGAAGATTTATTCTGCCTTAGTGGCAAAGTGATATGCGCATCACTTCCTGTTTGTAATCCTGACAGGAGATCCTGACAGGATTACATTGATATTTGCCGGTTGTTTTGCCGGTCTAGGAACGAAGGTGGGACAATAAAGGACGGACTACCTGCCACAATACCATACCTGCCGTAACCGAGATGTTAAAGGAATGTTTGGTGCCGAATTGAGGTATTTCGATACAACCGTCGGAGGCGTCGATCACTTCTTGCTGTACGCCTTTTACTTCGTTCCCAAAAATCAAGGCATATTTTTTATTCAGCCCGATACTGAAATTTTCCAGAGAGGTGGTATTTTCAGCCTGTTCAATGGAGAAAATCCGGTAGCCTTCGTTTTTTAGTTGCTTTACCACTTCAAGGGTATCTTTCACATATTCCCACTCTACAGCATCTTCGGCTCCCAGGGCTGTTTTATGTACCTCACGGTTCTCCGGAGTGGAAGTAATTCCGCAAAGGTATATTTTTTCAATCCGGAAAGCATCAGAAGTCCGGAATACTGAGCCTACATTATTTTGGCTGCGGATATTGTCTAAGATGATCACTACCGGAATTTTGACGGCCTGTTTGAATGCTTCGGTGCTGATCCGGTTTAATTCTTCATTTTGTAATTTACGGTACATGGATGTCTGTTTAAACAATTTCTCCCATTAAAGTGGCTGAGGTACAATCTTTTACTTTCACCTGTACCAAAGTTCCGATTTGAATATCTCTGGCCGGAAAGACAATGACTTTGTTCTGGCTGCT
>URJC01000301.1 GCA_900548135.1 uncultured Odoribacter sp.
GCAATATAAAAAGAAAAACGTCCTGCACCATAACCCCGGATCTGGGTTTCCGGCAATTTTTCAAAGATTTTACGGATATCCGTAAAAATACCTGTATAAGTAGCCGGATTTGAACGTGGAGTACGTCCCAAAGGACTCTGGTCCACCACCACCACTTTATCAATATTTTCAATCCCTTCAATAGATTGATATTCCAAAGGCGTAGTCACAGCACGATAAAGCTTCTCAGCCAGAATCGGATATAAGGTACCATTAATCAAGAAAGCTTTAGGCTCCAAGGAAGATTTACCGCTTCCGCTCACTCCGGTGACACACACCAGCATTCCCAATGGAATCCGGACATTTACTTTTTTCAGATTATTCCCGGAACAACCCTTCAATTCCAAAAACTTTCCATTTCCCTCCCTCCGTTTCTCCGGAATACGGATTTCTTTTGTTCCGTTCAGATACTGAGCCGTAAGACTATTGCTTCTTTTTATATCATCCAATGTACCGATAGCGACCACATCGCCTCCTTTACGTCCGGCTTTCGGGCCCATATCAACAATATAGTCAGCACTCTCCATCATTTCTTTATCGTGTTCCACTACAATCACTGAATTACCATTGTCACGTAATTGCTGCAGCGAACGAATCAGTCGGCGGTTATCTTTCTGATGCAATCCTATACTAGGCTCATCCAGAATATACAGCACATTCACTAACTGGGAACCGATTTGTGTTGCCAGCCGGATCCGCTGAGACTCTCCACCGGACAAAGTCACGGACTGACGGTTCAGGGATAAGTATTCCAATCCCACATCCAATAAGAACTTCAAACGCGTCCGGATCTCTTTAAAAATCTCACCGGCAATTTGCCTTTGCTTCTCCTCCAGCTGCGACTCAGTAATACACACCCATTCGTACAGATCAGTCAGCTCCATAGAAGCCAATTCGGAGATATTCTTTCCGGCAATCCGGAAACTCAGGGATTCCTTATTCAACCGTTGGCCATTGCAAACATCACACTGTACCACTGAAATAAATTGCTCTGCCCATTTGTTCGCTTTTTTAGAAGTAGTATTCTCTTCCTGCATGGTCACATATTTTATAATCCCCTCAAAATTATACAACGAATTGGAAGAAACGCCTAAAGCCGTATTTTCTAAACGAATTTGCCCGGGATAACCATACAAGATATCTGTCAAAGCCTCCTCAGACAATTCTTTAATCGGAGTATGCAACTCATAACCATGCTTTTTCAGTACAGTCTCAATTTGCCAAAATAAAATACTATTCTTATATTTCCCCAAGGGCTCAATCCCACCTTCATATATAGATAATGTATTATTGGGAATGATCTTATCCAGGTCGACAGCTGCCACATACCCCAGTCCTTTACATTTCGGACAAGCACCATGAGGAGAATTGAATGAAAAAGAATGAGGGGCAGGGTCCCGGTAAGAAATTCCGGTGTCCGGACACATTAAATTGCGGCTATAATATTTTACTTCCTCACTATCCATGGTTTTCACCATCATCACCCCTTTCCCGTTCTTCATCGCGGTGGCCACCGAATTCTTCAAACGTTTCAGATCCACCTGTTCTACTCTCATCTTATCTACCACAATTTCAATATCATGTATCTTATAACGGTCCACACTCATTCCCAGACTAATCTCCCGGATCTCTCCATCTATGCGGGCATAAATAAATCCTTTTTTACGCATATTCTCAAAAAGGTCTTTATAATGTCCTTTCCGGCCTTTCACAACAGGTGCCAGAATATAAATTTTCTGCTTTGCAAAATTTTGCTGGATCAGCTCGATGATCTTTTCATCCGTATACTTCACCATTCTACTCCCGGTTGCATATGAATATGCTTCTCCGGCACGGGCAAATAATAAACGCAAAAAATCGTATACCTCCGTAGTCGTGCCAACAGTCGAACGTGGATTTTTATTGGTCGTTTTCTGTTCAATAGAAATCACGGGACTCAATCCGGTGATTTTATCTACATCCGGACGTTCCATCCCTCCCAGGAATTGACGTGCATAAGCAGAAAAAGTCTCCATATACCGCCGCTGTCCTTCAGCGTATATTGTATCAAAAGCTAAAGATGACTTTCCACTCCCACTCAAACCCGTAATTACGGTTAGGCTATTCCGCGGTATTGTTAAATCTATATTTTTAAGATTGTGTTCACGTGCACCATAAATGGCTATTTGACCTTCTTCCTGTATTCCCTTCATTTTACTACTCCATAATAATTAACTTACAAAGTTAATTGAAATATGCCAAATTGAAAAATGAAGCAGAAAAATCTATTCATGGAAAGCAAATCCGTTTTTATCAGTAGGCAAAACCATTTTCTTTCCCTTCCAGTTCATCTTCATCTGCTGATAGCTGCGGGTAGGATCAAGAGCTCGTATATTCCCGTTCTTATGCTTCCAATCGCATAGGTACAATCCAGGTGTTTCTATTTCAAATTTTTTACCATCCGGCAATATAATTTCTCCGGGCTGGTAAGCTACAACGTAACACATTCCGCCAATCACAACTGCCTGTCTCTCTCTCGTATTACTGATCACTTGAATTTTAGTTTCGTCAAATTTAGCCACCTGTTTTTCAGAAACAGCAGGTAAAACAATATATTGATAATTTGCATCCTCTCCTCCCTGGTGTTTCAGATAAAGTGTTGTCACTTCTGTCTGAGCTTGTTGCTGTTTATACATTCCCATAACATCGTACCATTGTCCAGATCGATTTTCCACTTTACCCACACAAGTATCCGCTTGTAAAACAATATACCCGGTATTTCCGTGATAAAAACGGACATCCTGCCCCGCACTTCGGTATTCCTGACTTACTTTTTCCCAGTTTTGATTATTTTTCACCAACAAATCACCCGATTTGAGGGCTTGTTCCATTGAAGTTGTCAGTGCCTGTTGTTCTCCCCGGATTCCACTTCCCAAACACAAGACAAAATGATCTGTAAATATCCAGGCCTTATGGGCATATACTCCATCCCGGTTTAATTCCATGGCGGTTATTCCCGTTTTACCATTTGTCACCCCGCCAACAAAACGACTATGATTCCGGGCTTGCGTCCCATAATGGGTAGGAATCGGATCCACCGACTCTACACAGGTAATCCCCGGAATCTTCCGCCAATCCCAGCAAGGGAAAACATTGTGATAAGGGTTACCATCAGTATAAACATACATGGCTCCGTCCCCCAGATAGTAACCCAGTTTATTATCTTCATTTACCAACTCTGTACCGATCACTCTGTCGGAAGCCATCTTAACCGAAGCCATCCAACGGGATGTCCGGTGAACTGTTTCATCAGAATCCCAGAATACTTTATTACCTATCCATCTATTTTTCATCCCGGGCTTCAAAAAATTACAACGGATAAACTCCCGAATTTCTTTGGCCTGTTTTGCATTACTTCCTTTCATCAACGAATGTACAGCAAATAACAGCGTATAAGCTTTATGAATATCCGCATTATGAAACAATTGCCGGTTTAATGCATTCACATCCATACGGCCACGCCATACAAACCACTGATAACCTTCTTTGAAGAAAGAAAACAACACCTCCCGTTGTTGCTCGGACATAGCCAACGGGGTATGTGCAAATATTTCAACATACAGGCACATATTCGACAAAAACGAAAGTCCGTAATTTCCCATCTGTTGCTGAGGGCCATGT
>URJC01000302.1 GCA_900548135.1 uncultured Odoribacter sp.
CATTCATAAGTATCCGGTTCGCGTCGCTGGCGGCAAGGTATAAAGGAGGAGGTTGGTATTACGGAGAAACTGAGGATCGCTGCTATTTTGGTGGCATAAGCATTTGCATATTGTTGCATACCCAGGTCGGTGGCATGTATTCCATCCACCTGGCTGTCCATGGTAAGTCCCAATTCTTCATAAGTCAGGTAATACAAGTTTTCCGTTTGTTGACGTAGTTCTTCGTAGATGCTTTTTAATGCTTTATTTGTTTTGTCGAAACTCTCCTTTTTGACCTCTGAAGCAAAGCTTCCCATATATCCGTCGTGTTCTACTAATAAGATGGGAACCTGGCTTTTTTTACGCAATTCTTTTACTCCCTGTATTATACGCTCTTTGATCAATGTGGTCCGTTCTCCTGTCATATTGGGCATGCAATCTATGACATAGAGTTGTGCATCAATTTCAGCGAGTAGATCAAAAAGTGTTTTTTCCAATTGTCCGTTTCCTGAAAATCCTAAATTAATCACCGGAATATCCAGTTTACGCTGTAAAATATTGGTCCAGGCCATTCCTGGCCGGGAGGCACAGGCTCCCTGGGCAATGGAAGTGCCATAGACGACAATGGGTTTTTCCTGAGTTGGAGGTATAAATGTGAGGACACTACCTTCCGGAACTCCGATTTGTAAACTTCCGATTTCATTATAAAGGGGAAGGTTGAGCGTGAATTCATTGCCTTGTTGATGGCCGTTTCGGTAAGTTAAATCCTTGAATTGATACAGAATCGTATCTCCGAAAGAGTAATTTCCGGCACACCAGAAGTTATTACCATTACAGTCTTTGGTATACAAATCCACTCCGCTAACTCCTGTTGCAGGCATATGTGGCATGGCTATCCCCCCTTTTACCGTATATTTCACCTGGATATAATTGGCATTGCTGTAGAATTTCAGGTGAAGTCCGGCACTCTGACAGGAAAGATTCCATACGGCTTTGCGTACAATTCCTGCTGCTCTCTCTGGCAGACGATGGTATGATTTTCCGATTTCCCGGTTCCAGGCTCTGCCGTGTACCGGAGGGACACTTTCTTGCATCGGATCATACCATTGTGTCTGTGCTGTGAGTTGTAAACTCAGGACTGAAACATATACAAAGAGAACGAATTTAGAAAACATAATTTCCTTTGATTTTTGATGTGTTATCAATTTTTTGCAATATCGGATAATTAGCGTATTGACTTTATTTCCATTTGACCGGAACAAAGGTTATGGAGGAATAGTTGTCTTTTTAACAGTGAGCCTTCGCAAATAGGATCCGGTAGATTATGGTCGATATAGGCGGTATCCCAATGGTGGTCCCCGTCTTTGCTGATTGAAACGATGCGTGCGTGTGCGTTTTCCGATTGGTTGCGGCTGTTATATTCAGGTAAATGAAAAAAAATAGAAATAAAATATTTTTCATGGTTTGATTTGTGAAACTTTGTGAATTTTATTAATATTGTGAACAAATATATTTAAAATATGCGGATGTGAAAAGGTGTTTTATTTATACCTTTTAAAATGAATAAAACAATTTTTCGTCATGAAGATTTGTTGAAACTGTGTTTCTTTAGCTTTCTTTGAATACAGAACCGGGATTTGATGTCAGAACAAATCCCGGTTCTGAAAGGTCTATCGGAAGAGATTGAAAGGATGGATGTCAATCATTCCGGTATCCGGGTTTTGAGAACTTTAATCGGAGGGTAGTTTTGTATTGAGTTTGTTATCGGTAAAAACGGTCAACGGTTTTCGTTGTTTGCTCCGGCTGGAAAAAGAGATTGTGCGAAACTAACTTGATAAATTATGAAAATAAAACGGATTTTGTTTTGTTTGTGTCTGTGGCCTTTGGGGGTACTGGCGAATAATAATGAAAAGGCGGCCGAAGCTCCTTGAGCGGTTGCTACCGGACCGGGCCGATCAGTTTATATTTGAAGAGATCGGAAGCGCAGCGGGGAAAGATGTTTTTGAACTCGAAACTGTGGATGGAAAGGTGCGCATCCGGGGAAATTCCGCCAATTCTATGGCTGTGGGGTTGAATTATTATCTGAAGTACTATTGTTATACCACGGTTTCCTGGTATGCCGATGATCCGGTAGAATTGCCCGGTGTGTTGCCCGTAGTCGGAGAGAAAGTCCGCATAGCGGCGCGGATGGATAAACGTTTTTTTCTGAATTATTGCACTTTTGGCTATACGATGGCCTGGTGGCAATGGAGGGATTGGGAACGTTTTATCGACTGGATGGTGCTGAATGGGGTAAATATGCCGCTTGCCATTACGGGACAAGAGGCTATCTGGTTGAAGGTGTGGAAAAAGTTGGGCTTAAAGGAAGAGGTGATCAAGGATTATTTTACCGGACCTGCGCATTTGGCCTGGCACCGGATGACCAATCTCGATCATTTTCAGGGACCGTTGCCCGATTCTTATCTGAAACATCAGGAGGAACTGCAAAGATTGATCGTTGCAAGGGAGAGAAGCCTGAATATGAAGCCTGTGCTTCCGGCGTTTGCCGGACATGTTCCGGAAGCTCTGATGAAAGTTCATCCGGAGTCGAAGATCAATAAAATGAGTAGCTGGGGAGGTTTCCGGGATGATTACCGCAGTTTTTTCCTCGATCCTCTCGATCCTTTGTTTCCGGTTATTCAGAAGGAATTTTTGAAAGAGCAGATCAAACGTTATGGTTCGGACCATATTTACGGTGCCGATCCGTTCAATGAGATACAATCGCCGAACTGGGAACCCGATTATCTGGCAACCGTTTCGCGTACGATTTACAATACGATTACGGAGGTGGATAAGGAGGCGGTATGGCTGCAAATGACCTGGCTCTTTTATTATGACCGGAAGCATTGGACGGCTCCCCGTATCGATGCCTTTGTCAATGGGGTTCCGAAGAATAAAATGATCCTGCTGGACTATTATGCCGAAAATACGGAGCTTTGGAAAAGGACGGAATCCTATTACGGACAACCGTATTTGTGGTGTTATCTGGGGAATTTCGGCGGAAATACCATGCTTGCAGGTAATTTGCGGGAAACGGGCAAGCGGATTGAAAATGTATGGCGGAATGGAGGTGAAAATTTTGAGGGGATCGGTTCTACGCTGGAGTCTTTTGATGTGAATCCCTTTATGTATGAATATGTTTTGGAAAAAGCGTGGGAATCTCGGTTGACCGATGAACAATGGATAGAGGCTTTGGCAGACCGTCGGTATGGCAGTGTCAATGAGCAGGCGAGAGCAGCCTGGCGAGAGTTGCTGGATAAGGTATATACGGAATATGCCCATCTGGGCCAGGGGATGTTGACGAATGCCCGTCCGACCTTGAAAGGACATGGAAATTGGACGACTAATCCCCGTATTGGCTATCGGAATGAGGACCTCTTCGGTATATGGAAAACGTTGCTGAAAGCCGGGGAGGGTAGTAGCAGGGATACTTATGTCTTCGATGTGGTCAATCTGGGACGTCAGGTGTTGGGCAATTATTTTGGTTGTGTCCGGGATGAATTTGCGGAGGCTTATGATGCAAGAGATACCCTCCTTTTGGCATTGAAAGGTCATGAGATGCTGGAAATATTGTCCGACCTGGAATTATTGTTATCCTGTCATCCGACCTTTTCTTTTGGCAGATGGA
>URJC01000303.1 GCA_900548135.1 uncultured Odoribacter sp.
CCCGTCGTGCACCTACGGCCAGCAATGCACAGCAGATTGCTTTTACTGTAATAACGGATCCCGCTCAGTTAAGGACAATCACCGAATTTACGCTGGGAGTGTTCCGTACGGCTTTAAAGAAAATACAAAATCCCTTCTTAACCCCTTTGGTAAAGTGGCTGATGCCCGATGCTCTCCGGTATGTGCCTGTTTTTGAGCGTCTGCTTCGGGAGGATGCCAGGGGAAACGATTTGATTCTGAGAAAAGCCAAAGCAGTCGTTTTTATCCATGCTCCCCGGACAAACCGATTTGGGTGCCAGGATGCAAACCTCGCTTATCAGAATGGTTCCTTGATGGCCGAGTGTCTGGGAGTAAGTCAATTCTATACCGGATTTGTTTGTTCAGCCATAGATCAGGATAAAAAGGGAACATTGGAAAAGGCATTGGGAGTTGATGGGAAAATTTATGCCGGGATGGCTTTGGGAATGCCTGCCTTCCGCTTTATGAATTATATCGACCGGAAATAGCACACGGGGACGGGGCTTTTGTGCTATTTTTGAAACTTTAGGGTTGTTGGTTACGATATATCATTGGTTTATAGTCTATATGAAAAGGAGGATTATAATGAAAAAGGGTATAATCATCGGGTTGGTCCTGTTTTCCGTGATCGGATGTATGGGACAGACCCAATCCGGGAAGGAAAAAATACAAGAGTTGAAGGCTATGGGAAATCAAAAAGAAATTTATCTGGCAGGAGGCTGTTTCTGGGGAACAGAACATTTTATGAAACAGATCCGTGGAGTGACCGCAACACAGGTGGGTTATGCCAATAGCACAGTTGCAAATCCTACCTATCAGCAGGTGTGCAGTGGACGCACAGGTGCCGTAGAGACGGTGAAAGTTGTTTATAACCCTGCAGCAGTGGGATTACCTCTTTTACTGGATCTTTATTTTAAAACTATTGATCCGACGAGCCTTAATCGTCAGGGAAATGACAAGGGAACCCAGTACCGGACCGGTATTTACTATACAGATCCGTCCGATCGTGCGCTGATTGAGAAAAGGGTGGATGAATTGGCAAAACAATACGACCGTCCTCTAGCCCTTGAAGTGAAACCTTTGACTAATTTTTATATTGCTGAGGGATATCATCAGGATTATCTGGAAAAAAATCCAGGTGGATATTGCCATATCAATCCGGCTCTTTTCGATACGGCGCGGCAAGCAAATTTTCCGTCAGCCTTTAAAGATTCCGGGATACAACAAGGTCTGAAGGAAGGAATTGTTTCTCCAAGGACCTATTCCCGTCCGGATACCACTACTTTGAAAAAGATCCTGTCGTCAGAACAATATGCAGTTACGCAGAAAAATGCGACGGAACCGCCTTTCCAAAATGAGTATTGGGATGAGTGCCGGGAAGGTATATATATAGACATTACGACTGGCGAACCTTTATTTGTATCCGCCGATAAATTTGATTCTGGTTGTGGTTGGCCCAGTTTTTCTAAACCAATAGACAAAAGTTTGGTCGAGGAGAAACTGGATACTTCCCATGGTATGCGTAGAGTAGAGGTTCGCAGTAAGACAGGCGATGCACATTTAGGCCACGTTTTTACAGATGGTCCTAAAGAGCGGGGAGGATTACGTTATTGTATCAACAGTGCCTCTTTGCGCTTTATTCCTAAGGACAGGATGATTGCTGAAGGGTATGGGGAATATTTGCCGTTGCTTGAGCGTCCGAAGAAATAAAGTCTGTCTTAAAGTGGGATACTTCCGATTTAACTGTATATTTGTTTCCGAATATTACTATTTATGGATACAAATCAATTATCTCCTTTTCATCAGGGAGTTGTCGGAGTACAATTTTTATTTGTAGCTTTTGGGGCAACCGTGTTGGTTCCTTTGCTGGTCGGTTTGGACCCGTCGGTGGCTTTGTTTACTGCCGGAGTGGGAACCTTGATTTTTCATTGGGCAACAAAGGGAAAAGTTCCTATCTTTTTAGGAAGCAGTTTTGCTTTTATTGTTCCGATTCAGGAGTCAACCCGTCTGTATGGTTTGCCTGGTACTCTTTGTGGATTGGTGGCGGTTGCGGGGGTATATTTTTTGATGAGTTGGTTGATCAGGTGGAGGGGGATTAAATTGATAGAGCGTCTGTTTCCTCCCATTGTCATTGGGCCTGTCATTATTCTGATCGGACTTTCTTTAGCCGGAACCGGAGTTAACATGGCTAAAGAAAATTGGGTGCTGGCTTTGTGTTCGTTAGTAACTGCTGTTTTAGTCGCTTTGCAGGCCAAAGGACTATGGAAGTTGATCCCGATTTTTTGTGGTATTATGGTGGGTTATATAGTCGCTTTGTTGGCATTCCAGGTGGATGTACAGTCGATATATGATGCACCTTGGATTGGGATGCCGCAATTTGTAAGTCCGGAATTTTCCTGGAGGGCCGTTTTGTTTATGGCTCCGGTAGCAATTGCCCCTGTAATAGAGCATATCGGCGATATTTATACGGTGAATACGGTTACAGGTAAAAATTTTGTCCAGGATCCTGGTTTGCACCGGACAATGCTGGGGGATGGTCTGGCTTGTCTTTTCGCCGGAGTTGTCGGCGGCCCGCCTGTTACGACCTATTCTGAGGTGACTGGGGCCATCTCGTTGACCAAGATCTCTGATCCCAAGGTTATCCGGATCGCTGCTATTGCGGCTATGTTATTTTCTGTGATAGGTAAAGTCAGTGCTATGTTGAAATCGATTCCTTCGGCAGTATTGGGTGGAATTATGCTGTTATTATTCGGAACAATCGCCTGCGCTGGCATCAGTAATCTGATCCGTTCCCGGATTGATTTGACGTGTACCCGTAATATGATTGTGGTTTCTCTGGTCCTGACTGTAGGTATAGGGGGAGCTGTACTGAATTTTGGTTCATTTTCCATGTCGGGTATTGGTTTAGCTGCTTTGTTGGGGGTAATCCTGAATTTGATTCTTCCCGCCGAAAGAGGTATAGCTTGTAAGTAATGACAGGGATGAGGATTAATTAAAATAGTACAGGATGGAGCATAGTCATAAAAAAACAGATATGCCTCATTCGGCATTCGTTGCCCCGGACTTTTTTATCCGTGAAGCTACTTTGGCCGATGCGGCTATCATCTGGCAGACCATTTACGACAACCGCGATTACCTGCGCATGTGGTTGCCTTTTGTCGACGCTTTGAAAGACGTTGCTGACGAAGAAGCTTTTCTAAAGCAGTTACTTGCTGTCCCTTATGCCGACCGGAGCATTGTCTTTGTCATCGGGCAGGGGCACGAATTGTGCGGATTGGTGGGGTTTGTCACCACCGACAACGTTAATCACCGCACTGAGATTGGCTATTGGCTGATTCCCGAATATCAGGGCCGTGGCGTAATGACCCGTTGTGTCCGCCATCTCTGTGAATGGTATCCGTATCCGTTGTGCCGTCGGTAATGCTCCCAGCAATGCCATCCCCCGTCGCCTGGGCTTTACCCTTGAAGGCGTTGAAAGGGCAGGGGAATTGTTGGTGAATGGCAGGTATACAGATCTTAATGTTTACAGCATCCTGAAAGACGAGGTGGAGGCGTGGGAAAGATAATTGATTGTTTTGCAGCAGGCTGTTATTTATAATAAAATCCGGAGGAAA
>URJC01000304.1 GCA_900548135.1 uncultured Odoribacter sp.
CAGGAGCATATTTTATGGTCCCGCTAACTCCTTTTATCAACTGTTTTCCCATATTGGTCATCACCGTTTTCACACCAACTGATGAAGGAACAGAAATAGATGCCAGTAAAGGATCTGTGGATTTATTATAATAATCGAAATTTACATTCAACCGGTTCTCCAGTAACGTCAGATCAAACCCTATATTTTTATCCAATGTCTTTTGCCATTCCAAATTCGGATTTCCAAAATCAGAGACAATCATACTTGTTCCAAATGCATTCCGGTTCCAATTATTGAAAGTATAAGTGGTATAGGACTGAAAAGCTGAAAAATTCTGATTCCCGGGATTTCCTATTGAAGCCCTGATCTTCAAACGTTCCAACCAATTAAAATCTGCCATAAAATTCTCATTATGCAGATTCCACGCTAATCCAACAGCCCAGGTTTCCGAATACCGTTTGTTTGTTCCGAACACAGAAGCCCCGTCCAAACGGATATTGGCATCCAGTAAATAACGGTTATCAAACGAATATCCACCATTGAAATAAAAACTGTTAGAACGGGTAATATATTTACTATAAACAGGTTTTGCCCCTTCGGAATATCCCGAAGAAAATGAAGGGCGTGTAAAATCTCCAATAGGAAAACCAACAGAATTATTAGATTCCGAAATACTCTCATCCGAACGCATCCGGATTCCCAATACAGCATTTACCTGATGCTTCTCCCGAAATACCCGTCCATAGCTTAGAGTCAAATCGCCATCATAAGAAAAATCTTTTCCGTTTCCACTGGTATAACTTCCTTTTTTATTGAAAGCCGTTTCATCATACCTAGGATCCCGCGGAGAAATAAAATGATCTGATTTTGTTTGATTCAAGCCAATAGCAAAACGCCCCCTCAACACCAATTCAGATAGAATCTTAAATTCCATATTCAATTTATTATTAAAAGAAGAACGGGTCTTTTTATTAAAGCTATTCAAAGAATAATTATAAAGCGGATTCTCCACTTTCAGACTATTTCCACTATATTGAATATTGGCTAAATAGCGCTCCACTTCCCCACCTCCGGTTCCCTTACGATAATAAGGATTGGCTTTGGCAAATTCCGTGAACGAAACAATAGGGTCCTCCTGCTGGTAATAATCATAGGACATCTTATTACTCAACAAAAATTGCCCTTTCCGGTAAGTCAAATCAAAATTAGCACCTGCCAAATCATTACTTGACTGTTTCATCACTCCATTCGTCTTATTGTATGTGAAACCAAGCCCATAACGCACTGCTTCATTCCCTCCCTCAGCATAAAGATTATGTTTATGGGTAATTGCTGTCCGAAGCGGTTCACTCATCCAATAAGTATTTACTCCCCTTGCAACTTCAGCCATATTCAAATTATACAAGCTGTCCAGGAAAAGCTGTTCGTCATTATCATGATACTGGGCATCATATCTCCCCGCTTTTTTCTCAAATTCAAGTTTTTCAGCAGCATTCATCAAATTATAATCTGAAAGGTCGGGAATAGAAACATACATATTTCCACTATAGGTAACCCTGAATTTTCCTGGCTCCGGTTTTTTCGTTTCAATTACTACAATTCCATTGGCAGCCTTCGAACCATAAATTGCAGTTGAGGCTGCATCTTTTAATATAGTCACCGAAGCCACCCTGTCCATATTCAAATCCACTACTGTCTTCAGATCAGTTTCGAAACCATCCAAAATAAATAAAGGTTGATTCGGATCTGTTCCAAATTGTTCTTTTAAACCGATAACACTACTCTTACCACGAATTTCAATGTCAGGAAGCCGGTTAGGATCAGATCCGTAATCCCGGCTCTCCGTAATCGTAAACGAGGGATCGAGGGTTTTCAAGCTCTGCAACACATTTTGTCCTCCGATACGCTTCAGCTCCTCGGATTTGAATGTAGTTGCCGAACCAGTAAAACTCTCGGACTTCCTTTCGTAAATACCGGTCACCACCACCTCGTCCATTTCAGCTACTGACTCTTCCAATACCACAATCAGCTCTTTTTCTCCCCTCCACTTTACTTCTTTGGTTTGCATACCGATGAACGAAAACACCAAAACGACACTGTCGGCCTTAGGTAATTCGATGGCAAACCGACCTTCTACATCCGTAGCGACACCCAGTGTCGTTTCTTTCAATACCACGGTAACGCCTGGCAATACATGGCCGTCTGCGTCTTTCACAATCCCTTGAAGCAAAAGTCTTGTGGGAGTCATGTGTACCTGATCATTGACATTTTTACGCGAAATCACAATGGTATGATTCATTAGTTTATAAGTCAGACCGGAATTCTGCAAACATTCGTCCAACACCACTTTCAGGTCCTCATCTTTAAAGTTCAGTTCCAAGCCCTGTACCTGTTCGATTTGGGCATCTTCATACAGAAAAATATAGTCCGATTCTTTCTCTAATAACTGAATCACCTGCTCCAATGAAGCATTCTTTACCTCCAAAGAAACCTTTGCAATCTGACTATACACATTCGCAGACAACTGAAAAGAAAAAATACACAAAAACAAGATTAAAAACTTCATCATTAAATACGTTTTTAACCATCTTCTTTGAAAAAGAAGACATCGGATTCCATTTTTTTTCATAAGTTTGTAAATTATAATGAAACACTTCCGGCGTGGCCGGTTGAAAGGCGGAATAGTGCCAATATTCCGTCTTTCCTTATTTTCTTTTAGCTATAAAAACTGTATTGTCTTTTATGGTGCAATTTATGCTCCCGATCGTTTCGATCATTTTCATCAATGCCTCGAAACCTTCATAACGCATCATACCCCCTGAAAAGGTAATCTCTTTAGATTCGTCGTCTTCGAAATAAACTTCGACATTATACCACCGGCTCACCATGACCATGATATCTTCCAACCGCTGCTTACGGAAAATAAAACGCCCCTCTTTCCAGGCTACAAAAGGATAAACCTCAACTGCACGTTTCTGAAGCCGTCCCTCTTTATCCAAAATGCTCTGCTCGCCGGGTTTCAAAATAACCCTATCCTCTATAGATTCGAAACACACTGTTCCCTCGACCAATGTCGTCACTATTTGCCCTTCTTCCGAATAAGAGCGTACATTAAAACCGGTCCCCAATACCTGGATTTTAGAATCACACACTTCTATGACAAAAGGATGTCCAGCATCTTTTGCAACCTCGAAATAAGCTTCCCCTGTCAATTGAACTTTCCGTTGCTCACCACCGAATTGCAAGGGAAAATGAAGTTCTGATTCGGAATTCAGCCACACTCGCGTTCCGTCTGCCAGTGTCATTGCAAATTCTCCTCCCCGGGGAATAGACAACAGATGGTAGGTTTCGGTATTTTCCGGCTTCCCCTCTTTCCCTGCCTGTAAAAGCATGCCACTGGAATCGATACGGATATGATTTTGCGCAGCAGATATAAGCATTGCCGAATCTCCGATATGCCAAACAGAACCGTCAGCCAGGGTTAAAACTGCTTTTTTACTACCGGGTTGAATAGTTTGAGTCAGTAAAAAGGGATCGCCAGGACTATTCTGGTGAAACCATCCCCATCCTAGTCCTAAAACCAATAAAATTCCAGCCGCCACACCATAACGGCGAATA
>URJC01000305.1 GCA_900548135.1 uncultured Odoribacter sp.
TCAATGGAGGTGGCCTGGCTTTTTAATTGGGCTGGTAAACCGCATTTAACACAAAAATGGGTAAGGGCTATCCAGGAACAGTATTACGGGGTGACACCTTATGATGCTTATCCTGGTGATGAAGATCTGGGACAAATGAGTGCCTGGTTTGTCATGAGTGCGCTTGGACTCTTTCAGCTGGATGGAGGATGTGGGGCTGAACCCGCATATGAGTTGGCTGCTCCGCGTTATCCGGAAATTACGATCCATTTGAAAGGAAAGTATGGTCGGGGAGAATTATTTACGATAGAGGCTCCCGGTGCGTCGGCAGAAACAAAATACATTCGTTCGGCTCGATTGAATGATAAACCCCTTAGCAGTTTCCGTATTCCCCAGCAGGAAGTTCTGAAGGGCGGCAAACTGGTGTTGGAAATGGTTAATAAAGGGAATGATTGATGTGAGGGGGATAAATTTTTGTTTGTGGAGAAGCACTAAAAACTGTTTTAAAATCATTTAAATTCTGTTTTTTGTGAAAGTTTGTTTAGTTTTGATTCCGATAAATTGCCTTTTGCAGAAGGTTGTTTTTAAACCTATTTATTTTATTGGAAATGAAGAACTATAAAGTGATTACAGTATTACTATTATTGTTTGCCGTTTATGGGGCAAACGCCCAGCAAGGCTTTGTACATGGACGTTCGTCGGAATACGTGTGGCCGGAAGATCCGCAAGTAAGGGAAAAGCTGGACCGCTGGCAGGATCTGAAATTCGGGGTGCTTTTACATTGGGGATTGTATTCTGTTCCCGGTATTGTGGAATCCTGGTCGATATGTTCGGAAGATGAAGAATGGATTCCCCGGGATAGTACTATCGCTTATGAAGATTATAAAAAATGGTATTGGGGATTGATCGACCAGTTTAATCCTGTGCGGTTTGACCCGGAGCAATGGGCCAGAGTGTCTAAGGATGCGGGTATGAAATATGTTATTTTTACAACCAAGCATCACGATGGTTTCAATATGTTCGATACTAAGCAGACTGATTTTTCAATTGCTCATGGTGCTTTCAAGGATAATCCCCGTAAAGATGTAGCAAAATATGTTTTCCAGGCTTATCGTGATCAGGGATTTATGGTAGGGGCTTATTTTTCGAAACCCGATTGGCATTCTGAATATTATTGGTGGCCACGTTATGCTACAGGCAGTCGGAATGTAAATTATAAAATCGATAAACATCCGCAGCGTTGGGCTGCCTTTCAGGAATTTACCTTTAACCAGCTTAGTGAACTGATGCACCATTATGGTACATTGGATATTCTTTGGTTGGATGGTGGTTGGGTTGCTCCCGGGCGTCAGGATATTAAAATGGATAAAATAGCTGCTATGGCCCGCCAGTCCCAGCCAGGTTTGATTATGGTGGACCGGACTATTCATGGAAAATATGAAAATTATCAGACTCCTGAACGTTCTATACCGGAAAAGCAACTGCCTTATCCATGGGAAAGTTGTATTACATTGGGAGTAGATTGGGGTTGGACGCCTCATGCTAAATTTAAATCATCGCAGGAAGTGGTGAATATGCTTATCGAAGTGGTGGCCAAAGGGGGGGGTTTGCTTTTGGGGGTGGGACCTACGCCTGAAGGTGTTATCCAGCCCGAAGTGGAAGAACGGCTCAAGGCCATTGGTGCGTGGTTGGAAAAGAATGGGGAAGCGATTTACAATACCCGGATAACTCCCGTATATCAGAGTGGACAAGTGTGGTTTACAGCTGCTAAGGATCAGCATACTCTTTATGCCATGTATGCGCTGCCTGAGGGAGAACAAGTTCCTGCTGTCATTGAATGGGAAGGCAATGTTCCCCGGAAAGGGAGCCGGATGATTTTGTTGCAAACCGGGAAATCGGTAAAATGGACTAGTCAGGGAGAAAAAGTGAAAGTGTATCTTCCGAAATCCATACTGAAGAATAAGGAGGCTGTTGCCTTTTCTTTTACAAAGTAGATTAATAAAAATAATCCCTTTGATTAAATCAAGGGATTATTTTGTTATTTAAAACCGTACACCTAAGGTCAGGCGGGCTTCATTGTCATAATACTTATTTGTAACGGGCAGAGAAGTAAATACCTCGTTATAGAAAGGATTGACACCTGAATAGAAATAGGTTACATCCTTCGTATATTTGTGTATATAGGCAGCATCACAATAAAATACTCCGAAATTCAATCCCATTCCGGCTGTAATGGCATGGATTTGATTGTTTTTCTTATCATTTTTATAGGGGCTGGCCTGGAAATTATAACCTGCACGTAAGCTGAATATACTGTTGAAACGATATTCGGTGCCAAGCCGTATGTTATGGGTGGACCGCAATAGATCTTTCATATCCTGATTCAGCATGTAATAATCAGCTCCGTCGTCAGCATCACTATAGTTGGCATTGGTGTAATCGATGTATTCATAGTCTGCACTTAAGATGAAACGTTGTTGCAGGACTGTTGCTAAGCTCACTGTAGCCCGCCAGGGGGTACGCATACTGTAGTCGAAAGAATAATCTCCTGTAAAACTATAGTAATCATTGAGCAAACCGATTTCAGAATCTGTAGCCCAGTAAACGGCTCCGATGCCAGCGCTGTAGTTGTAATTCAGGTTATACCAGGTTGGGGTATGGATAGAGGCTCCGATACGTAATTCGGGGATAGGACGGTAAATTACTCCGAACGTCAGATTAGTACCTACTCCATTGATTTTTATATGTTTATCATATTGAAATGCATCCAGATACAGGGATAGACTTTCATCGGCATATTCTGTATATGAAGATTTGTATTTGTAATATAAGGACTGAATTCCGATACTCATTCCAAGATATAATTTGTCTTTGTAATTAGTTCCGAACGAGAATGAATATTCTCCCTGATATCCTTCTTCTTTAGTTGTTTGCCATTGGGCTACAGGAGCGTTGAATATATTGCTGTTTTGATCTTCAACTTCCAGAATGGAAAAATAATCATTGTTTTCATCTCCGGGAGGGAGGTAAATCAGCTTGGTTTTATAAGCCAGGGCACTTTCCAGATACATATCCGGACTATCAGGGGACAATCCGTAACTGTCGAAAGCCCACACATTCGTGATGGAGGTAGTAGAATAGTCGATCAGGCGGTCAGTTTTTTTATTAAAATTGTTGAGATTTGTATAATTAATCCCAAAATTAATCCCTTTCCAATCGAAATTGGGAGAATAGAAACTGAAAACAGCCCCTAGTTGTCCTACCTGAAAGGAGTTTTTGGAAATTGAACCATGTCCGGATTCAATGTGGCTGAAATTCAGGGAAGGGGTAAAAGCGATCTCAGATTTCCGGAATACTCCGACTCCTGCCGGGTTGGTATTTAAAGAAGATATGTCACCTCCCAAAGCTCCGAACGCTCCTCCCATGGCTGCCGACCGGGCACTTCCCAGATTTGAGGTCCTGGAGAATTTTACAGCTTCATCTAAACTCTGGCTATATGCCCAATTACTAAGTAGGAGTAAGGCAGATATGATATATAGTTGTTTCATGTTATTGAAATTAAATGGTGTCGTTTATCTTCTGGTTGGTCGGTGAACTGCACCGCCTCCGCCTCCACCT
>URJC01000306.1 GCA_900548135.1 uncultured Odoribacter sp.
GGGGGAGTTAGTAGAGCCGCTACAGCCGATAGTTTTTTATATTGATCCGGCTGTCCCGCGGCAATGGGTGAAATATATGATTCAGGGAGTAAACGCCTGGCAAGCGGCATTCGAGAAAGCAGGATTCAAAAATGCCATTTATGCCCGTGAGGCCCCTGCTCCGGAGGAAGATCCGGAATGGTCGGCAGAAGATGGCCGTTACTCTGTGATTGATTACAAGGCATCCGATGTAGC
The DNA here is from genome assembly GCA_900548135.1 of uncultured Odoribacter sp. GTDB lineage: Bacteria > Bacteroidota > Bacteroidia > Bacteroidales > Marinifilaceae > Odoribacter. The sequence continues at coordinate 235 of URJC01000306.1, forward strand.
TAATGCATTCGGTAAAATCCTGTGTGATCCGCGTTCCGGAGAAATCATCCAGAGCCGGATTCATTTTCATCATTCCTTGTTGCAATTGCTCCAATCCTGGTATTTTGTACAAGGTGCTCCCCTGGATACGGCTGCCCGCAGTTTTCCGTTGGGAGAAGAACAGATGGGTAACATGATCCGGATGATCATTTCACATGAGGTAGGACATGCCATCGGGTTGACACATAATTTTGGAGGGACTTCCGGTTTTTCTGCCGATCAATTGAGAAATGCCGACTTTCTGAAAACGAACGGGCATACTACATCTATCATGGATTATACCCGTTTGAATTATGTGGTACAACCGGAGGATGGGATTGCTCCCGAATTACTGATACCCCGAATCGGGGTGTATGATGAGTGGGCGGTTGAATGGGGGTATCGTTTATATCCCGGGGTCAAGGACGCCCGGCAGGAAACTGCTTTGTTGGATAGGCTGGTGGTTGAAAAAAGTCAGGATCCCCGTTTACGCTTCGGACGGGAAGACACTCCGGCTGATCCCCGTTTCCAGGCGGAGGATTTAGGGAATGACCCTATGATTGCCAATCAGTTGGGAATAGCTAATCTGCAACTGGTGATGAAATATCTGAAAGAATGGACCGGAGGAAGGGTTGAGGAAATGGCACTACTCCATAAAGAAGTTTTCTATCAATATCGCAGGTATCTGGGACATGTCCTGAAATGGATCGGGGGTGTTTATGAAACACCTGCCGGCAAGAAGGTTAATGGAGTGTTGCGAAAACCTGTGGAGGGTATAAAACAGCAGGAGGCTTTTGATTTTATTGCCCGGAATTTTCTGACGGCTCCTCCGGAATGGCTTTTTTCTCCGGAAGTGATGGATGGCCTTCCGGAAAGTCCTGAAGTAAGTATGGAGATACTTTGCAATCAGGTTTTCGGGGAATTGCTGAATAAACAAAAGTTAATCCGGCTGTTGGACAGTGAAGGAGAGGAAAGTGCTTATACTGTTCCGGATTTGTTTACCGGTTTAGACCGGACAATCTGGAGAAACGGGAGTAAAAAAGAACAGTCATCCGTAACCCAAAGACTGATTGAGAAAACGTATGTGTCGGCTTTGTGCCGGTTATACCAGGAGAAAGATCTGAAAAATAACGGGGATTTGAATGCAGTCCTGCTGGCTCAGTTGAAGCGGGTACAGCAGTTGATTGCCCGCAAACGAAGTTCAGCAAGTCCATTGCAAATAGCACACCGGGCTTATATGCAGGCCATGGTTATAAAAGCACTTAATAGTTAAAATTTGACGTATGAGAAAGATAAATTTGTTTTTTTTGTTTTTGTGGCTGGGGGCCTTGTGTTCCTGTCAAAAAGACGAGGTGGCTACGGATGCAATGTTGTCAGTATCACCTGCCCGGTTCAACCTTTTGTTTTACGATACGGTGTTACAGATTACAGTGGCGGCTAACGTTGATTATGAGGTTGTTCCTGAAAGAAAAGTAGCCTGGCTGACGGAACTTCCTGTCATCCGGGAAGGTGAAAACAGGATACACAGTTTTCGGGTAGAGGCTAATGAAGAAGGAGTCGATCGTAGTTTGAATATCCGTTTCCGTTCGAAGGATGGGGAATTGGACCGGAGTGTTTTTGTCGGGCAAACCTGTCATAATTATACTTATATTCCGGCTGATTTTGATGATTCAAACTGGGAAAAGGAAGTAGAAACCATTTTTACAGATGCAGAGTGTTCTGGTCTTCGAACCGGAATCAGCACTGCTCAGGTGAAAACTATGCAGAATGCTTTTTTACGGACTATTGCTCAAAGTATGCTGGATGGAACTTATCAGCAGCAATTCCGGGTACAGGATTATGAGGCCTGGCAAACATTGGAGACATTAAATAAACAAATGAAGACCTGGTTCCCGTATAATCCGTTGGAAAATCCTACCGGAATATATTTTGAGGCCAATAAAGAGGTGATTATATTGGTGGGGGATACCCAAAATGAGGAGATAAAATTGAAGGTTGTTCATGATTATAGTTTAAATCAACGCAAGGCTACGGAATACGCTTTGAAACCGGGTATAAATAAAGTTACCGTTACAGAACCAGGTTTAGGATATATTCAATATTATACGGATAATTACAAAGACCGTAAACCGGTGAAAGTACATGTGGCTGGGGGAAAGGTGAATGGTTATTTCGACAAATCGAAACATACGGCTCAAGAGTGGGCAACTTTGTTGGATGCTACTGTTTGTGATTATTTTGATATGATTGGCGAACGGATTAATTTAGCTTTTAAGGTAAAATCTTTGAGACAATATTGCGGAGACGGGAAAGCGTTGCTGGATAATTATGACGAGATTGTAGATTATGAGCAGGAGTTGATGGGGTTGAAAAAATATCAAAAACAGCCTAAAAATAAAATGTTTGCCCGGACGGTAGAAGTGGGGGAAGGTTTGCATGCGGATACCTGGGGTGCCGCATTGGCAGAGGACTGTATGTGGGATTTAGCGGATCCGGATCAGACGCACGATGGAGGGCTTTGGGCTATTGCTCATGAATTGGGGCATGTAAACCAGATCGTCCCCGGATTGAAATGGGTATCTACCGCTGAGGTGACTAATAATGTTTATTCGATTTGTTTACAATATAAGTATCATCCGGACGAACCACTTCTTGAAACCAGTCAGTCAGATGATGGGAATGGAGAGTCTATACCGGGTGGTCGTTTTAATCATTTTTTGACGAGTGGGGTGGTAGAGGGGAAATTATGGCCTTTGCAAGAAGATGCTTTTGTGAAGTTGTGTCCATTGTGGCAGTTGATGCTTTATTACCGGATGGCACCGACGGCTTCCTGGTATAAACCGGATTGGTATGGGGATGTGGCAGAGATTGTCCGGAATACGGATGAGACTGGAATGAGCCATGGACAGTTGCAATTGAACTTTATGCGGAATGTATGTGATGTAGTAGGAGAAGATTTGACTGAATTTTTCAGTAAGGTAGGTATGTTGAAACCGATTAATGAACGGATTGATGATTATGGATATACTTGGTTGACGATTACTCAGGATGAATGTGATGAACTGAAGAAATATGCCTCCCAATATCCTAAACCAATCAGTCCTGTCGTTTATTATTTGACGGCCAATAGTCTGGAGGCTTTTGAAAAACAATTACCTGTCAAAGGAATGTATGGGGCTGGAGTATTTAAAGTAAACTCTTTAAGGTGTAAAGTGCTTAGCGGAAGCTGGGAAAATGCAGTGGTATTTGAAACCTATAAGGGAGAAACCCTGACTCATGTGGCCATGGCGGGTTCCGGATCTGAAAATAAAGAATTTACCTCGGTATGCTAT
>URJC01000307.1 GCA_900548135.1 uncultured Odoribacter sp.
GGGTTCATCCAAGATTTTCACCGGATGTTGCTGGGAATCGATATACTCTTTGGACAACAAAAGATATTCATCGTAATTCAACCGGACACCTAATTCCATCATAATCTGTAAGGCGGTATGTTTCCCTTTCAGCACCGCACTGGTTCCTTCCCCTATCCGGATTGCATCCCCTGCAGCAAAACAACGTCCGCCGAAAACCTCTTTCCCTTTTAATAACAATTGATTATCCGGAATCAGCCCCGTACATATATTAATGACATCAATCCCCTCTATGACTTTCTCGGTACCCGGTATAGCCCGGAAATTTTCACATTGTGCAATAACTGCTCCGACAACCCCGTTATTTTCTTTATTAGGTATAGCCTTCAGCAACATATGAGAAGTCAGAATAGGTATAGCCAGTCTCCTGACCCGGTTAGCCTGTACGGGAAATCCTCCTTCCCTGGGCAAAGCCTCTACGATAGCCTTGACATGTGCACCAGCCTGCATCAATTGATATGAAGTCAGATAACCGATATTACCGGCACCTATAGTCAATACGTTCTTCCCTAACAAAGTTAACTCACTGTTCATCATCTTTTGCACAACAGCCGCCGTATATACCCCGGGTAAATCGTCATTCTCAAATGCAGGCATAAAAGGTACAGCCCCTGTAGCAATCACCAGATAATCGGCATCCACGAAAAAAATTTCCTCCGTCCGGATGTTTTTAACTGCCACCCTTTTCCCTTCCAGCAAATCCCACACCGTACAATTGAGGTAAATCCCGTCCGGATGTTCTCCTGCCAATGTCTTTGCAATATCAAAGCCACGCATTCCACCAAAACGCTTTTCTTTTTCAAAAAAGAAAAACTGATGCGTCTGCATGGTAAATTGTCCTCCGGTTCTGTCGTTGTTATCTATAACCATATTATCCACCCCATACTTATTAAATTCCTCCCTCACAGCTAACCCGGCAGGTCCTGCTCCAACGATTACCACCGTCGTACGCAACACTTTTTTCTTATCTGCACTTGAAGCCTTAACCTTTCTGGCCATAAAATCCTCGGTAATTTCACTTACCTCCTTGACCTCATCTACTTTTGTAATGCAAATCCGGCGAATTTTTCCATCTACCAGCATTTCACATGCCCCACACTTTCCAATACCACATTCCAGTGAGCGGTCCCGTCCGTCAAGGCTATGACTGTGAACCGGGAACCCGGCACGATGTAAGGCTGCCGCTATGGTATAGCCTTTTTCTCCTTCCACTTCCTGACCATTATATTTAAAAATAACCTTTTCCCTCACCGGAACTTCCAGTACAGGATGTTTTGTAATTTTTGACATAAGCAACTTGGTTTAGATTATTAGCATCGCCAATATAAAAGAAAAAAATAAAAAAAAAGCTGACAAATGTCAGCTTTACCTTAATAATCAAAACCTTAATAAAATAAAATTACATCTCAGCCGGAATATTTCCTTCAACCTTACAAAACTCAAAATTTCCTTCAATTCCTTGATCATCCACACTAACCCCTTTTATAGTATTCTCATCCACCAATAAACCAAACCAACTATCCAACTCATAAGACACCGAAAAATCAGCATGAATAATATCAAATTCTTTCGCCTCCAAACGAACTTTCCGCCCTTCCAAACAACCTTTCAGGAATTCCTGTATCATATACGAAGCCTCCCCTTTCAAACGGTCAGTAAAAACAATCCGGCCAGTCAATCCATCTCCTGTTTGTTTCAGATACAATTCACCTTCGGCCACTCCATAGCCATAATTCTCAAAATATTTCCACTTTCCAGTCAAATCCATAATCTCAAAATTACCAAGATGCCTCCAATGATAAACTCAAACTTCTTCTTTCTTTGCCTCATCCCAGTATTTATCCATTTCCTCCAGGGTCATCTCCTGTATATTCTTTCCTTCCTCTTTGGCTTTTTCTTCTACATAACCAAAACGGCGGATAAATTTACGATTGGTCTTTTCCAAAGCATTTTCCGGATTAATGCCATACAAACGGGCTGCATTCACTATGGAAAACAAAAAATCTCCAAATTCGGCCTCCATCTTTTCCTGATCTGCCTGTTGTATCTCAGTCTCAAATTCCTGTAATTCTTCCTTCACTTTATCCCAAACATCTTCCTTTTTCTTCCAATCAAAACCAGCCCCCCTTGCCTTGTCCTGTATACGGTAAGCTTTCACCAAAGCAGGCAAAGAAACCGGAACTCCTTCCAACACCTTATGCTTACGTCCTTTTTCTTTCAATTTTAATTGTTCCCAATTTTGTAATACTTCTTCAGCATTTTCCACCTTCACTTCTCCATAAATATGCGGATGCCTGTATCGCAATTTCTCGCAAATACCGTTCAATACATCAGCCATATCAAATTGTTGTTGTTCCTCGCCAATCCGGGCATAAAACACAATATGCATCAATAAATCCCCCAATTCCTTCTTTATTTCATCCATGTCCTCCGCCAGCACGGCATCCCCCAGCTCATACACTTCTTCTATCGACAATGCACGCAACGACTCCATCGTCTGTTTCCTATCCCAGGGACATTTCACCCGCAAAGTTGCAATAATGTCCAATAATTCAGCAAAAGCTTCCTTTTTTCTTTCCAAATCTTCCATAAATACAAATTTTAGACAGGATATCACGAGTTACAATATCCAGGCTCCTACAAGCACTTTTGTACAACTCTCCAATTAAACGGCCAAAACCTAAAACCTCACAAATATAAACAGAGTATATCCCCCCTCACCTCCCTTTAGCTTCTCTTCAGTCTGTAAGTTATGACAATAAACGATCCCCAAACAAACGATAGCGTACAACCTGCAAAATCTTTATTCATTAATATTCGTCATTCGTTGTTTTTTTCGTAATTTGCACCTGCAAAAATAAGGCTTTTATTTGAAGTTTCATGATTGAGAAAAGAATAAGTATAGGAAACATTGATCCCATTGATTTCTATGGAGTTAACAACTCTAAATTTAATCTTCTGAAAGAATACTTTCCTAAATCGAAAATTACTGCCCGCGGAGATGAACTCATCCTACAGGGAGAAATCAACGACATTGAAGTCCTTACTCATAAAATCAATGCCTTATTAGAGCATTACCACCGCTACAATATGCTTACAGTAGCTAATTTAAAACGAATTATACTAGAAGACAATGTCGTAGCAGATCCCGAAGATGCTGAGTCAGTCATTCTATTTGGAAATGCAGGAAAAGCCATTCGCGCCCGCACCCCCAATCAACGCCAATTAGTTGAATTAGCTAAAACCAATGATTTGCTCTTTGCTACCGGCCCTGCAGGTTCCGGAAAAACCTACACGGCCATAGCACTTGCTGTCAAAGCATTACGTAACCGGGAAATAAAACGGATCGTATTGAGCCGTCCGGCTGTTGAAGCCGGTGAAAGCCTGGGATTCTTACCGGGAGACATGAAAGAAAAGGTTGACCCTTACCTGCAACCGCTCTATGATGCCCTGTCAGATATGATTCCGCCTAAAAAACTGGAAGAATACCTCCAATCCGAAGTGATTCAGATTGCTCCCCTGGC
>URJC01000308.1 GCA_900548135.1 uncultured Odoribacter sp.
CTGGAATTGGGGTTGGATAAATCCTATATTCACGAACGTATTTATCAGATGAACAATTTGTCGCGTTTGCGTTTGATTGGAAATACTTTGTTGAATAAATTGCAGGTTAGTTCGCGTTATCCGGTTGCAATCATGCCTATTACGCGTCAGGAATTAGAGAAATATGATTATAAAGACGGCGATTTGGAAGGATTGGTGAATATTCCCTTATCTGTACATCATGTTTGTGTTTCTATTCAAATTACTGAGCGAAAGGAAAAAGTGAAATTGTCATTCCGTTCTAAAGGAAATATTCCGGTGAATGAGTGGGCGAAGAAATGGTTTAATGGAGGAGGACATCTGAATGCTGCTGGTGGACAGATGGATTTACCTTTGGATGAAGTGGTTAAAAAAGTTTTGGAAACAACACCTTTGTTTTTTGAAGAATTGAAATAGATGATGTATTATGCCTTTTTTTAGATTTCATTTTGTAGAAGCTTCCCGGTTGGCAAGTGTCAGCCGACAGATGGCTGACCGTATTCAGCAGGTTGTGGGATGTCCCCGTGAGCATTTGGTTTTTGAACTCATTCATTCGAGTGTGGTGGAGGATGTGAGTGTTAAGAGTGGGAAAGAATGGCCTTTCGTAGAAGTGGACTATTTCGAACGTCCTTATGAGGTACAAGTGGAAGTTGCTAAAATTTTATATGAATGTCTGAAGGCTGCCGGATATCCTGACTCAGATGTGCATTTCAGGTATTTGAAGGCAGAAAATTATTACGAAAACGGAGTTTGTTTAGGAGAATAAACAGCTTCTATAAGGTGTATTTTTTCATTGTTTAGTAGCGCAAGTCTATGAAAAAAGTTTTCATTTACCTTTGATTGGGATTGTTCTGTTTACTTTAGGAGGCCTGTTCAAGGTCTGTAATAGAAGGTAAAAAGATTATTTTTGAAATAGATCCGGCAGAGGCTGAGTGTGAAGGAATTGGGGGAGAAGTTCAAACTGTTGAATATTAATTGCCCTTAATTATTGCAATTTATTAGAAAAAAGTTTATGTTTGCCTATAGTATAAACTGCAACATAAACTATGGAGGATGTCAGGGAATTAGTATCCTATCTCAGTAAAGCTGAGCGGGGTTACACAAAAATATTAAACCGGGCTTTTTTGAAGGCTGGCTATGATCTGAGTAGGGAACAATATGAATTACTGCAGGTATTGTGGAACGAGGATAATGTGAACCAGCAGACGATCTCGAAAAGATTGCAAAAAGATAAATATAATGTGACTAAATTGCTGAATACCCTTACAAAACGTGGGTTTGTTCAGCGGAAAATGTGTCAGGAGGATAAACGGAATAATTTTGTAGTGTTGACCGATAAAGGGATTGAAGCCAGAAAAGCTTTGACTGGTATAGAGGAACAAGTGCACGCAGATCTTACTTTTACAATTGCTTCGCAAGAGATTAAGTCTTGTGTATGGGTATTGAAAAAATGGACGGATATGATGAGCTGACCATCATATCCGTTTTTGGTGTGGTTGGGAAAATAAGATATTAAATATGATATTATGGAAATTTTAAATGGATTAAAACCGGAAATGGTTTGGAGCTATTTTGAGGAGATATGCAAAATACCCAGACCTTCACGTAGAGAAGACAAAATAGCGGCCTGGTTAATGGATTTTGCCCATCAGCATCAATTACAGGCCCGTCAGGATAAAGCTGGTAATGTTTTAATTGCAAAACCTGCTGCTCCAGGGAAGGAAAATATACCGACTGTGGTGTTACAAGCCCACATGGATATGGTTTGTGAAAAAAATTCAGATGTAGTACATGATTTTGAGAAGGATCCTATCGTCCCTTATATTGACGGAGAATGGGTAAAAGCCAAAGGTACTACTTTGGGAGCTGATGATGGCATTGGGATGGCTGCCTGTCTGGCTATATTGACATCAACAGATATTCAACATGGTCCGGTAGAGTGTTTATTTACAGTAGATGAAGAAACTGGATTGACAGGTGCTTTTGCATTAAAACCGGGCTTTTTTGAGGGTAGAATCCTATTGAATCTTGATTCAGAGGACGAAGGAGAGATGTTTATTGGTTGTGCAGGAGGGGTTGATACGGTTGTTCGTTTACCTTATGAAAAAATACCTGTTCCTGAACACAAGTTTGCTGTCCGGATTAAAGTGAAAGGTTTGCAGGGTGGGCATTCCGGAGACGATATTAATAAAGGACGCGGAAATGCAATTAAGATCTTGAATCGTTTTTTGTGGGAAATAGATAATAAATATGGAATTAACGTGGCCTCTTTTGAGGGAGGAAATCTGCGTAATGCGATTGCCCGGGAAGCCGGAGCTGTCATTTTGTTTGATGAAAGAGAATGTACGGGTGGATTTCAATATTTATGCTTCAGAGATGGAAGAAGTATGGAAGATTACTGAACCGGGACTAAAGATGGAATTGGAATCTATTGAGGTTCCGGAAGTTGTGTTGTCAGCTGATTCAACCCATAAGTTTTTGAATGCTTTGTATGCATGTCCGCATGGAGTGTATGCTATGAGTTTCCGGATGCCTGGAATGGTTGAGACTTCTACTAATCTGGCTGCAGTACGGTTTGTGGAAAATGATACGATTTTGATAACGACTTCCCAGCGGAGTGATGTGGATTCGGAAAAAATGAATATTGCTCAGATGGTGGAAGCTGTTTTCCGGATGGCAGGAGCTGAGGTTGAGCATGGGGAAGGATATCCCGGTTGGGCGCCGAATCCGGATTCGGCTATTCTGAAGGTTGTTGTGGAATCTTATGCACGTTTATTTGGTAAAGAGCCTGTAGTACGTTCAATCCATGCTGGCTTAGAATGTGGCCTGTTTCTGGAGAAATATCCGGGTATGGATATGGTTTCTTTTGGTCCCACCTTAAGAGGTGTACATTCTCCAGATGAGAAAGTAAATATTGAGACGGTAGAAAAGTGGTGGAAACATTTAGTTGATATTTTAGAACATATCAAATAATCAGAAAAGTGAGTTCAAAATTGGCAAAATATGATCGTTTGTATGAACAGATTAAAACATACGTACAGACGACAGAGGATATTTGGGCACGCCTGGCAACAATGGAAGCAGTTCTGCATCATAAGATGCAAAATTTTTTCTGGACCGGAGTATATGTATTAATGGAAGATGAGTTGATTGTACGTTCCTATCAGGGACCCGTTGCCTGTCAGAAATTACGTCATCACACTGGAGTGTGCTGGGCAGCTGTAAGTTCGGGAAAAACAGTCATTGTTCCTGATGTCGAACAATTTCCGGGGCATATTGCTTGTGATTCCAGATCTAAAAGTGAAATTGCAATCCCTATCCGGGATCGTGAGGGAAAAGTATTTGCTTGTCTGGATGTTGATAGCGATCAATTGAATGCTTTTGATCGGGAAGATGAGCAAGGATTAACTAAGATTTTGTCCTTGATGTATTTATAAATGATACAAGTGTTCTGTTGGTTGAGAATTTATGATAGCATATTTCAGCTGACGGATTGCATAACAATAATTATGCGGGCTTTTAAGTAAAAAAAAT
>URJC01000309.1 GCA_900548135.1 uncultured Odoribacter sp.
TGATGAAGTCCGGAAATTTATTCTGCGTGTTTTTGAGGCAGCAGAATTAAAAAAAATCAAAGGCAGAATCATCAATTACAATCCTAAACTGGTAAATTCCAACCGCTATATTACCCGCTTAGGAATCGGTTCATTCGGAGGAAAAGGGCGAGGCATGGCGTTTCTATCCAATTTTATCGAAAATATCGATTTCAAAAAGTTAATCCCCAATCTGAAAATCGGGATTCCCAAAACTTCAATTATTGGTGTTGATGAATTTGATAACTTTATTGATAACAATAATTTGAATCAAATAATATATAGTAATGAAAGCTATGATAGCATAAAGTCAGCTTTTCTTGCTGCTGAATTACCTTTCAAACTCCGGGAAAAACTTCGTTCCTATCTTAATGTGATGAATAAACCTTTGGCAGTCCGTTCGTCAGGTTTATTTGAAGATTCACTGAATCAACCATTCGCAGGTGTTTATTCAACTTACCTGATTCCAAACAACCATCCTGATCCGGTCAGACGTTTAGCAGACCTCGAAACTGCCATTAAATTGGTATATTCTTCCATTTTCACAGATTGCTCCCGTTCTTACTTTCAAGCCATTGATTGTATGATCGAGGAAGAAAAAATGGCCATTATCATACAAGAAGTAATTGGAAATGAATATAATGGCAAATACTACCCCAATATTAGCGGAGTTGCCCAATCCTATAATTTTTATCCCTTCTCATATATCAAACCCGAAGATGGATTCGCAGTGATAGCTTTAGGGTTAGGTTCCTACGTCGTCGGCGGAGAAAAAACACACCGTTTCTGTCCCCGGTTTCCTAAATTGCAGTTAGCTTCCATTCAGGATATGGCCAGGGACTCACAAAAATATTTTTATGCAATTGATATGACCTCGGCTGATTATGATCTGGACAAGGACGGTGAAAATGCTGCCATAAAATCTTATGACCTGAAGGCAATTGAAGCTGACGGCAATCTACAGCATTGTGCTTCAGTATATGACTTCATGAATGACCGGATTGGATTTGATTTTAGTGTCCGGGGACCACGGATAGTCAACTTCCCGGATATTCTACAATATGATTATCTCCCTCTGGCTTCAACTTTAGATATACTGTTGGATATTTTCTCGCAAGCACTAGGGGCTCCTGTTGAAATGGAATTCGCTGTCAATCAAGAACAACATGAATGGATATTTTATATTTTGCAAATTAAACCCCTGATCAAAAACGAATACCATATTGATATGGAAAAAGAAAATATCGATATGGACAAAGCCATTTTAAAAGCCGACAAAGGCATGGGAAATGGCAAACTTACAGATATCAGAGACATTATATATGTTGATCCAGACAAATTTGATCGCTTGAAAACCGAACAAATGGCAGAAGAAGTAAAATATTTTAATGAAAAACTAAAAGCATCGGATACACCCTATATTTTAATTGGCCCAGGACGTTGGGGAACCCGTGATAAATTAACCGGAATACCTGTCTTATGGTCAGATATATCAAAAGCCAAAGTCATTGTAGAACAAGGATTGAAAAATTTTCCGCTGGATGCATCGTTAGGCTCTCACTTTTTCCACAATGTAACCTCTATGAATGTAGGGTACTTTGCCGTTCCCTATGAATCAGAAAACTCATTTATTCATTTTGACCTTATCCGGCAACAAGAACTGGTTGAAGAAAAAACATTCGTCAGGCATGTCCGATTTTCCCACCCCGTAACGGTATATATGGACGGAAGAAAACAAACTTCAGTGATCACAGAGTGAAATAACCAACAGTTCCCACTGGATTACTCAACTGGGTTGACTTTGTTGAATTCCGGGAATGATCAGCATTCCTGGCTCAGCACTCCTTCATCACTTTCATAAAACATGCTTTACAATCAAATTCCAATTGGAACTGATGTTTATGGTTAAATAGATAAAGTGGAAATGTAAGATCTTCATTTTTACTCTGTTTACGGCAACGTCCCAATTCATAAAGAATACAATAACGGGTATGCATCAAATCACGTATCTGTTTATTCTCCCGCTTCTCAAATCCTTTCTCAATATCCGATACCCCATGTTCCTTATAAAATGCCGCAGCTTTCCGGTTTACAACATTCAAATGCCAATCCGGAAGTAAAGTATATTTCACTTCCCGGTTTTCCACTACCGGTTGCATCATCTTACGTGACTCTTCCCGAAGCAAATCAAGTTGTTCCAGTAGTTGACGCCGCATCTGATTAGCTACAACAGCCGGTACAAACAATGCTTCTCCTTCATAAGTGACTTCTTCACAAGTATAAACCGTATCCCCGCACTTCATCAGTTGTTGTTTCAAACGCTCCTCCTGTACCGGATTATTGGCTTTTTCAAAAACTTCAGCAGAATGCCATGTTACCGAAACGCCATCCGCAGATACGGCCCGGATACTCAAACATCCGCCCTTCGCAACAACATTCAGTTTAATTCCAATTTTACGTATCGACCGGACTTTTTCTAATTGCATAACAAAACAACGGTCATAATTCCGGAATAATTCCGTCCCTGCCGCAATTTTTACGGCTTCATTACAAATAATACGGTTCCCGTCTGCCTGATTTACTTTTATTCCTTTCAAATCCCCTTTTTCCAAATAGCACAAACCATCCCCATTATGTATAGGTTCAATCATTTGCAAACAGAGTTGGTTCCCTTTACACTGTAGTACCCGGCCTATGTATTTACCCATTGATTTCGGAGTATCGGGATTTATCAAACCTTTTTCCCTCCCATTAAAAAAATAGGAGGAAGACCCTCTATTGAAACTGCGTTCCGGCTCAGGTGTAAAAGCAGATATGATTTTTCCCGACCCTATCCTTATAATACCGGGATGCTGGTCTATTAATGAAGAATAATAATGAGTCACATTCGAAACATAATTTTCGTCTTTCAAACGTCCTTCTATTTTAAAAGAATCTACTCCGGCATCAATTAAATCATCGATATAAGAAGACAGGTTTAAATCTTTCAGAGACAAAGCATACTTCTCATCAATAATTATTTTCCCAGCACTGTCTTTTACAGACCATTTCATCCGGCAAGGCTGGGCACATTCCCCCCGGTTAGCCGAACGTCCAAACATATACTGTGACAGATAGCATTGACCACTTAAGCTGACACATAAAGCTCCATGTATAAACACCTCCAATTCTGCTTTCACAGCTTGCCGTATGGTCCGGATTTGCTCCAGGGACAATTCACGTGCCAGAACAATACGCTGAAAACCTATCTGGTCCAGAAACTTTATGCGTTCCAGCTCATAATTGTGCATCTGAGTACTTGCATGCAGACAAATCGGAGGTAAATTCATCCGTAAAATTCCCATATCCTGTATAATCAGAGCATCAACCCCAATCTCATACAACCTACGGATTATTTTTTCTGCCTCAGCCAGTTCATGATCGTATAAAACTGTATTAAACGTAACAAAAACCCGGCAATAATACCGATGGGCATATTTCACCAATTCAGCAATGTCTTCTATGCTATTGG
>URJC01000310.1 GCA_900548135.1 uncultured Odoribacter sp.
TGGGCTGATCCGCAGGATGTGAAAAGGGAATATGGGTTGCAGATTACCTGTTCCCTGCCCCGGAAAAAATATGCAGCAGTCGTGTTGGCAGTTGCACATCATGAATTTGAAGGTCTGGATATCCGTTCGCTAGTGACTGAGGAGGGGGTGGTATATGATGTGAAGGGGTTCCTGGCTCCGGAATTGGTGGATGGACATTTGTAAAATAGAGGTATGCACTACGAAATCAATCCTGAATACCGGTATTTGGAAAAAGAAATTTTGAATATCCCGGAGCGTTTTCAACGGGAAGGAGAGGTGATTTATAAAGGCCGGAACCTATTGAAGGTATTGGAAGTCGGAGGGATTAAGATGTGTGTAAAGTCTTATAAGAAACCCCATTTAATCAATCAGGTTGCCTATGCCTACCTTCGGAAATCAAAGGCTGAACGTGCTTTTTTATTTGCCAATCGGTTTATAGAACTGGGCGTTTCTACTCCGGGGCCTGTTGCCTATATGCTTTTTAAAGATAAGGTAGGGTTGACTTCCAGTTATTACATCTGCTTACAGGAAGATGGGGTTTGTACCTTGCGGGGTTTACTGAGTTTGCCTGTGGAAGAACAAGAGGAAGCTTTCCGTGCTTTTACCCGTTTTACCTATGATTTTCAGCAAAAAGGGGTCTATTTTATCGATCATTCTATGGGAAACACCTTAGTCCGCAAAGCGGCTGATGGGTATCATTTTTCCTTAGTTGATCTGAACCGGACCCGTTTTATGCCGGTGTCCTATAAAAAAGGATTGAAGAATCTTTCTATGTTAGAGCTGGATGACCATATGCTTCGGGTGATTGGAAAGGAATATGCGATGCTGACCGGTAAGGATGAACAGTTAACTGGTGACCGGTTAATTGCCTTTACACGTGCGCATGACGCACATGTAAAGAGAAAAGATTTTATCCGGAATACCCGCCGGATGATTAAACGCCGTTTGTTTCCGTAAGATGTTTCAGGATATTTTGGGCTAATGTATGCCAGTCAAATTGTTGTACATGTTGCCGGGCATTTCGTCCCAGGCGTTGTCTTAAATCCTGATTTTCTATTAGTTTTTGAATCTTTTTGCGAATGAGAAAGCGGTAGCGTTTGGTGAGTAATCCGGTTTCCTTGTCGATTAACAGATCCTTGGTTCCGGCTTGTGTTGCAATCACCGGGAGAGCACAGGCCATCGCTTCGGATACCGTGTTTGACCAGCCGGCATGGCGTTCGGCTGCAACAAAAATATCTGCCCGGTTGAATAATTCACTGTTTCGGTCAAAAGGATGGTTCTGAATAAAATCGAAAGGCACGGTGGTCGTGAAATTATTGATCAGTTCCTGAGCTTTGGCATTCACGGCAGTGTCGAAAAGCAACAGCCGGATATTATATCCTTTTTTGTATAATTTTTCGCAGGCGCTGATGATGTATTTCGTTCCTTTAACCCGTTCCACCAAACGGCCGTAGGCCATAATGCAAAACGGCCGGTCTTTGACTTCATAACTGGTTTTCGGTTGGTAATTGCTTACATCTACTCCTCCGAGTGCCTTGAAATCTTCAATGCCGTATTTCCTTTTGTCGTGCAGATAGATATTAGATGAACAGGCAAAGATTTCAATGTTTTTATGTTTTAGTACGGGAGCCAATTTCTCTGTGATTCTCACATGGTAAAATATCCTTCGTTTGGTATTGGCTCCTACCAATTCATTCAGGAATTTTGTTTCTGTTGTGAACAGAGCGTCTGTATCATCGGTTTTTAATGCATTGAAAGGTTTGGTTTCTCCTTTAAAATCATACCAGTCAGGGGCTTTCCCCTCGATGGTATAAACGGTGAATTGATGTCCCAGTTCAATGAAAATATTGCCCAATTCAAGGAAACGCTTGACTCCTCCGTAGAGTTTTGTATGTGGTAGTATGACTCCTAGTTTCATAATCTGTATTTTGCTGGTTAATCCCATAAAGTTTTAGCTTGTCCGCTTTTTTTGAAAGCACATCCTATTTTTTTTAACCGGCTGCGTGAAATGTCTTTTTTCAGGGCGATTGTTTTACCGGCTTTTGAATTTAGTGGCTGATAAGGTTCGCCCCGGTGTAAAATGTGCTTCATAAAGGAAGCGGAAGTGATACCCCATTTTTGCAGGAACTGGAGGCTTCCGTTGTTTTTTTTCACCCGTCCGGTAGATACAGACTCAAAATGATAAACCCGGCTGGCTGAAAGTCCTTTGAACAGGCGTATACCTGCCATCCACAATTTCGCGGAAAAATCGGGGTCGCTGTACATGCCGGGAGAAAATTCGATACTATATCCGCCAACCAAATCCCAGATGTCTTTGTGGACAATATTGGGAGGCCAGGTGGCTCCTGACCAGTCCGGATGAGGGATATCCCGGTAGCGAGCCAGAAGTTCTTCTTCCCGGAAACTTAACAGGTCTTCACCGAAATTGGCCGGGGCAATGACACTTTTACAGAAGAAAGGCCGGGGTTGGATCAGCGTAGACGACAAAAAAAATTTATTGTCCGGCAATTGTTGAATTTCGTCCCAAAGTACTTTATCCCATTCCGGACAAACATACATGTCGTCGTTAAGGTAAAGAATATAGTCGGTTGTTACTTTTGTACGTAAAGCATTTAATGCCCAGCAGATACCTACATTTTCCGGACTATGGATATACTCGTATCCCTGGTCTTGAACCCATTGGAGGGTTCCATCGGAACCATCGTTTATGAAGATCAGTATCTGGTGACGGTAAGTTGAATTTTTCCGGATGCTTTCCAGGCATAGTTTCAAATATTCCAGGTTGTTCCAAGTGGGGAGGAAAATGGAGAATAATTCAGTATTAGATGGGATTATGTCTATCATGTCTTTGACTTTTGACGGCAAAGATAGTGATTTTCCGTAAAAAACAGGGGGAAGACCTCCGGGAAGGGGGGAAATATGCCGGCAGAAAATCACAAAGTATAATGATATCTGAAAAACTTTGTTTAGTTTTGCCATTGTTATGAGAAATGCCCGGTTGAAACATAGGTTGATTAAATTCGGAATAGCTGGTTTGCTGCGTGCTGTGAATAAAAATCCGCGGGTGATATTTTGGCATGGGGTTGAGCTGGTGGATGAGAATCCTTCCCTGCATATTTCACCTGAGATGTTCGAAGAAGAATTACATTTTCTGAACAGGTATTATGAGATTATTCCGATAGAAGAATATGAAGCACGTTTCCGCCGTTATAAATTTACGGGCAGGGAAGTGGTGCTGACCTTTGATGACGGCTACAAAAACAACCTGACCATAGCTGCTCCGATACTGAAAAAACTGAACCTTCCTTTTACAGTGTTTATTTCCACGGCCCACATGGATAGCCAGCGTTTTTTCCCGACAGCCATTGTGCGGATGATCGTACTGGATTCCTGCCTGACGGAATTACACCTGGATTCAATCGGATTGGATGTGGTATTGCAGGATGCTAAACAGAGAAGGCAGATTTGCGATAGCATTATTTTTACAATCAAGCATTC
>URJC01000311.1 GCA_900548135.1 uncultured Odoribacter sp.
GTTTGTCCATAGCCGGCCAACCGATAGGACCCGTCATTCTGCACTTCTGCACCATCCGAAGCTGCAGTTGCTTCCGGCGTCAGTATTTCATAAGTGGTAGTGTCGGTGATCGGCTGATTGTTGTAAAACTCATATACTGCACGATCCAGATATACCCAGCCTTTCCATCCCAGGTGCATGATATCACGCAGAAAATAAATTTCGTATTCCTTCTGCGAGAAATCAGCCAATTTCACATTATATTCTCGGCATATATCTCGGATATTCTGGTAATACGTATTGCGATCCGCTTTTGAGAATTCAGCATAATCATACCACCGACCATTGACCGGAGCGCTAATAATCAGCGGCTCAATATTTAATTCTTTGCACACATCCAGGAACAACCGAAAATCATCGTATTCCGGAGACTCCACATAGCTTGCGCCGGAATAGCTGCCTTTCAGGGAAGCTATTTTATCTGCCATGTAGGTGGTGTAATAATCGTCATTTACGCCAAAGGTGTTGTTCGTGCAACTTTCGACACCGAGGTCTGCCGATTTCAGCATCAATTCATTCCAGTTGATGTCCTCGGCTTTTACATAGCGTTCTTGTTCTATTGGGAGATCCTGGGATTTTAACGCATGGGCGGTTTCAAATTTTGCTTTTTCAGCCCTAAATGAGTTGTATGCGGCCATCTCCAGACGCGTCAACAGATTTAATGAGCCATCTATGTACAGCCGCTCGTCTTTCTCTACTCTAGCAAGGGCTGTCGGATCCGAAGTCAGCAATTCATTTACTCTGTTTGCTACCGCAATCCTCGTTTCCTTCGAGATAGAATCGTTTTTCAAAAACTCGACAAAATTTGTTTCTTCAAATCTGCTGCAGAATGATTCTGAGGTCAGACCGTCATGCGTAAACCATTGTGGTGAAATAATCAAAACAATTTTATTGTTTTTTGTGTTGTTTGATAAGGCGCCTACATTGATAGCCTGGGGAATACACTGAAAGTATCCGCTTCCCATCAGCACCATGTTGAAATCCGAATTTCCATAGTTAAACAGCTTCGGTGGATAAGCCGGGCTGTTTGAAAATGACAACTCCGATGACCCCAACACCACAATAGAGCGTTCATCGAGAACCTTCTCCATCACATAATCAGAACAGTTTTTTGAGGAAATATTGTTATAATATATAGCCTTTTCGATATTGTCATCGAGCAGTGTTTTTGCGTGCAAATTCAACCCGATTATGCACACAAATGCACAAACTAAAGCGGCCAATAGCAAGTATACCTTCTTCACGGTTACATACGCTCCTTAATTAAAGCGATAATTTTATTGGGTGTATCAATATCCGCTCGCTGAATCTCAGACGGTGCAATGACTACATTAAAATTGTCCTCGATAGCAAACAGCAAGTCAGCAAACGCCAAAGAATCCAACAGCCCCGAATCAAAGAGCTCCCCATCAAGATCTGTTTTTACGCTGTCATCGTCACAAACCTCAGCCAGAATATCCAACAATTTTTCTTCCATTTTTTATTCCTCCATTTTCAAAATCGTGTTAGGATTAAATTCCAAACTTCCGTCAAATACCCGGAGAAGATCAAAAATCCCAGCATAACAATGTTAAGATTGATAAACCACGAGCAAACCACATAGCATTTATTGTTCCTATATTTTTTATAGAACTTAGACTTTTTCTGATATACTTCAACCACTGCAAGAAGAATCCCGTGGTAAAGACCGTAAAGGATATAATGTCCCTCCAGTCCATGCCATACGCCCATGATTAGCATATTCAGAATCAATCCCACAGACGCTCCGGTCAGTCGATTTGAAAAGCGCTTTTTTCTGGCGGAGTCCACCATAAAACGGGTAAAAATGAAATCTCTGAACCAAGAGGATAATGTAATGTGCCACCTGTTCCAGAAATCTTTAATGTCAACGCTTAAAAAGGGTTTATTAAAGTTATCCGGCGTTTTGATTCCAAGCAGGTAACTGGTGCCAACAGCCATAGCGCTATATCCGGCAAAGTCGAAAAACAAATATAGTCCGTAAATGTAAGCATACCCAACCAGGTATATAGGCCGGTGTCTCCCTGCGAAATAAGTTTGCAGAAGATAATAGAAAAAACCCGAACAGGCGACTTTATAGAATATACCGAGGATGATCTTATACAAGCCCGTCCACAGTAATTCAATATATTCCTGGCGGGACCAGATCTTATTATCATCCTCCGCAAATCGCCTGCTTCTGTCAATGGGACCGGAACTAAGACACGGGAAAAAAATCAGGAATTCTATGAACTGAAATTCATCTATTTCTTTTATTACACCGTCATAGCACTCAATGACGACCTGAATGATTTTAAAGCAAATATAGGATATACCTAAAAATCCGAATACACTATACCCTCTGAGCCCGCCTATTTTATACACCAATAAGGGCAGCAGGCTCAGAAAAACAGCGTGGCCATAGATATACTTATTTCTTCCGTATTTTTTTCGAAGGTATAAATAGATCTTTACCAAATATGCGGCAAAAATAACATAGCCTATCAGATAGAGCAGCTGTATTTTTGTTGAGCCGTATACCTCCCAGATAAAAAACAGGGATAGGAGCCATCTGTACCATTTTAATTTTTTCTCTGATAATCCCAGCAAGACCGCTGGGATCAAAAGAATAAACAAAACCATGAAGAAATCGCATCCGGCAAAAAAACTCATAAAACGCCTCCCACTGCTTTACGATCAATCTTTCCATTATTGGTGCGAGGGATATTGGAAAGAAATTTGATCTTCTTGGGGATCATGTACTCAGGCAAAGTCATTTTAAGCTTGCTCTTGATGCTTTCTGCGGCTGTTTTTTCATCCTCTGTCGCTTCGGACAAAACTACACCAGCCACTAAACTGGAGACCTTTCCATCTCTGTACTTAGGTAAAACCACCGCTTGTATGATGCCGTGAATTTTAAGCAGGTTGCTTTCGATATCCTCCAATTCGATCCTATATCCGTGAAGCTTGACCTGATTGTCAATCCGCCCGCAATAGTGGAGCATGCCGTCTATAATGTATCCCTCATCACCGGTTCTGTAGAATCTGTATTCCACGCCATTTACTGTTGTGCGTCCGAAGGATTTCTTGTTTTTTTCTGCATTGTTCCAATATCCAATACTCACGGAATCGCCAATAATGACAATCTCGCCTTTTTCCCCATCGACCACCGCATTGCCGTTTTCATCTGATATTCGGATCCAAGTTCCGTCTTTTGGCTTGCCGACTGGCAGCGGAGAGTACTTTTCGTTGATTTCATCGGTCACATTGATCTCCGTAATTGCACAGGTGGATTCTGTTGGCCCGTATGTATTGACCACATTTGCTCCGGGAAAACGTTTCTTCAGGCGACTTACGGTTTTATTCGTCAATATTTCTCCGCAAAACAAAAAGTCCGTAAGGTCGGGAAGAAGCTCTCCGGAGAATATCGGATCAGCGAGACATACATCCGCAAAGGAGGGCGTAGAAATCCATTTGTTGAT
>URJC01000312.1 GCA_900548135.1 uncultured Odoribacter sp.
AGGCAAGCCACCGATCTGGTCAAATCATCGGCCAGCTGTCTGTAGATCTTGTCCAAAGTAGTCCTTTCAAACTGGGTGTCCTTATCTTTGTCGTGCTCCACTCCGGACGAAATCTTCAGGGGAACACCCAAATCAGTGGAAGCGGTTGCAGGATTGTAAGGCTTTCCATACAGATTGACCAGAGTAAGATAGAATTGCGCCCGCAGAAAGTAGCACTCTCCCTTCACCCTTTCACGGGTCAGCCTTTCCTCATCATTATTGATATCCAGCCGATCCACCTCATCCAAAATCGTATTTATTATGGCAATGCGCTTGTACAAATCCACCCAGGTGGACTCATCATTGAAATCGTTATTCAATATCGTCTTACACACATCTTTCTGCCAGGCAGAAAAACCGAACAGGTTCTTGGTATTCGTAACCAGCCTCTGGTTGAACGCCCCCGCATCCCCCGTATTCTCCACCTCCTTCTCACAAGTCATGTTAATATCGTCAGCCAGCACATTAAAGAAATCGCAGGATCTGCCCGAGGATATACAATAGTTGTTCCCGTTTACTGGTGCTGAATTCGGCATATACACGGAACCCAACAGCAGTTCGTCATAATCCGATATCTTAGAAGCCCGGATATAGGTCTGGGAAAATTCATCCAGGAAACCGCTGCATCCGCTCATTCCCAGCATTCCGGCAAATAATACAATTTTTCTGATTTTCATCGTAAAATCCTGTTAAAATGAAACATTTACATTAAACGTATAAGTAGGGCGCACGGACAATTGAGGATCAGCAAATCCGGACTGTGTGGGTGCCTGCCCTTTCAAAGCCTTTGAGGAAATTGTAAACAGATTCTGCGTGGCAAAAGAGACGGACAGGGAGGAAAAAGGAGTCTTTCTCAACACCTTATCGCTAAAATTGTAACGCAGATTCAGAGACTGGAGTTTCAGGTAGTTCCCGCTCACCACCCGCACGCTCGACTGGTCATACATCTGCCATATATCCTCTGCAAAAGTGATATCCGTACCGTAGGACCAGTGCGTCTTGTATTTGCTGTAATTCGGGTCGGAAGGGCTCAGCAACACCGGATAATCGGTGCGCTTCTCGTCGCCGGGCACCATCCAGCGGTTCACAAACTCTTTCCGCACATTGTTGATGGAAGACACCCCATCATTAATCGACTCGTACATCTCGAACAGACGGATTTTAGAACCCAAGCTGTAATAGAGGTTGAACGACAGGTTCCAGTTCTTCCATGACACGTTGTTGTTCAAACTGCCGGAAATGAACGGGTCGCGGCATCCGCTATCCTCAAGCACAGTCATGATGACATTGGCCACCGTCTTTCCCAGTAACAGGTGCTGACGGTCCTGCCAGTCGTCAAACAAAGGTACCCCGGTTTTCGGATCAAGCCCCAGATATTTGTAGGAATAGAACGTACTAATCGGTTTCCCGTCAATAACGGCATAACCGTTTAGGAAATCATACATCGAATACTTCTCCACCGGTTCCGTCTGCACTTTGTTCAGGTTAACAGAATAATAGGTCGAAGCATACCATTTGAAATCCTTCCTCCTGATTGGATAGCCGGACAAGGTAATGGAAAGCCCCTTATTGGACATGTCACCGTTATTCATGTTGTAGGTCCCGTCCGGTACCCCGTTTACCGAAGCCACCTTCACAGGCGAAATCAGATCGTGGGTCTTTTTCAGATAAACCTCCAGCCCTGCATTCAGACGCCCCTGCCAAAAACTCAGGTCCAGCCCGATATTGGTCTGATTGGTCACCTCCCATTTCAGATTGGGGTTAGGCAATTTATACAACGTGGACACATACTCGCCGTAGTAAGGGGCAATCGCCCCCTGATTCAACAACATGTGGGGAGTTTCGCCGTCAATCATATTCCCCTGCTGTCCGAAAGACAAACGGAGACGGGCTTCCGTGAGCCAAAATTTATCTTTCGCATCAAAATCTCCGGCAAAACGGTGCGCATAGAAAATTTCCTTTAGATTGGCCATTCCGGACACAGACCACACCGGTAACAGGCGGTTGTTGCTTTCACTTCCGAATTTATTGGACAGATCAAAACGTCCGTTCACATTGAATGTGAAAAAATCTCTGTATGAATAAGACAGGGTCAGGTAACCACTGATTGAGTTCGAAAGGTTTTCGCTCAATCTCCGGTGAGGTTTGGCCAGCCATTCCTTGAACTGCGGGTAATCGTCAACCAGATATCCGCCTTCATCCTTCAAACTACCGGACGACATGTCCACAAACTGTTTGCCCCTGTCCTTCAGATACCCCCTGTTTTCGTCTAAAATCGTCAGATTGCGGTCGGATGTCACCTCAAATCCCAAAGAACTTGCAACTAAATGGAATTGGGCCTCATCTATGTATTTGCTTATATTACTCTGGATACGCATTGTCTTGCTTTCCATGTCCGTAATAGTTGACTTCAGGATTCCCCCATAAGGCAGGAAACAGTTGTAGGAAGGAGGTGTCTGCCCATATTCCGCATTACGTAAAGAGGAGGCGTACCAGGACTTCTCTCCCCACCAGTCCTCTTGACGGGTGTTGGAACGCGTATAGGAGAACATCCCGTTGATATTCCACCAATCTGTCGGCGTAAAACGCAAATCCAGGGTTCCCATCACCGTATTTCCCTTATACTCCCGCGAACTGTTGTCTATTTCATTCAGGATATTGTAATTCAAGGGAGTATTCAAGTCATTGTTCTTTTTATAATAATAGTAAGTACCGTTTTCTTTAAAAGCCGGAAGGGTACGGGTTGTGTTATAGGCATACTCGATTACATTCACTTCGCCGGGAATGTGGTTTTTGTTCAGAACATTCCCGTTGACACGCAAAGAAGCGTTGAACTTTTTGGATATTTTGGCATCCAGGTTCACCATCACCGTATAACGGTCACTGAAGGAGGTCTTTTCCACTCCGTTGTCTTCCGATATACCGAATGAGGTATAGTAACGTATGGCATCCGAACCTCCCGAAAAGCTGAATGTATGGATATGCGAATAGGAATCGCGGGTCAACAGGTCAAACCAGTCGGTATTCACCGTCTCGAAATGCTGCACTTCTTTCAAAAACTCATCATAATTGGTCTTACCGGTCACCCAATTATAATAGGCTCCCTCATATCCCACCATCGTCATGTTTTCGGGGAAAAAGTAGCGGCTGTCCACCAGATCCTTACCGAACTGCATGCGTTCCTGCGAATTCATCAGGTAGATTTCCTTGTCCGTATACCGGGGACGGCGTGTGATTTTGGAAGCATGGCTGTAGGACACCCGAAGCTTTCCGGTAACCCCGCGCTTGGTGGTCACCACAATCACGCCGTTTGCAGCCTGTGTACCGTAAAGGGCAGTTGCAGAAGCGTCCTTCAGCACATCGATGCGCTCAATGTCCTGCGGATTCACTCCTGCAATCGCATTACCGATGATATTGATATAGTCGGGATTGTTCAATTCCTCCGGATCCACATCCACCGGATCTGTCAACA
>URJC01000313.1 GCA_900548135.1 uncultured Odoribacter sp.
AATGATAAACTTCATGCCATTTTTTGAATTATTTCAATATCAAAATCGTATTTTTACGGCAAAGATAATGCAGGCCAAATGCAGAGCCAAATTATTTTTAGCTATACTGAAGCCTTGTTTATCTGGAACAAAGATAACCGAAAAAGAAAAAGTTGTTCCCTATTATAGGTAACTTTAAAAATTCGAATAATCATGATTATAGCATTACCCCAACTCAATTTTAAAGTAGGAGACATCTCAGGAAACAGTGAAAAAATTATCTCAGCTATTCGCCAGGCACAAACAGCCAAAGCTGAACTGATTGTATTCCCGGAACTGTCTGTCTGTGGGGCTTTACCCCAAGATTTACTGGAAAGAGAAGAATTCATCAACTCAACCCGGTTAGCCATAGAAAAAATTGCTCTTGCATGTACAGACATCGCAGCAATTATCGGTAGTCCGAATCTGGACGCAACCAGTGGCATTATGTACAACTCCGCCTATTTTATCCAAAATGGAGAAGTTGTCGACGGAGTTCATAAAAATATATTAAGCGATTATGATATCTTCAGCGAAAGCCGCTATTTTATTGCAGGTGAAGACAATACTCCTATACATTATAAAAACCAGCACATCCGAATCATTTTTGATGAATATGAAGCAGAATTCATCGAAAAAACAGACAGTTTCGTAATCTGCCTGGGCATGACTCCTTTTACTACCGACAGTACCAACAATAAAAAACAAGTCTATGCTTCTCTGGCACAGCAATATGGCAAAAGTATGATTGTGATCAATCATTGCGGAGGCGATACTTCTGTTCTTTTTGACGGTAATTCCATGGTTTTTAATTACAAAGGAAAATTAGTATCCCAATTAAAAGGATTCTCTGAAGACCTTCAAATAATAGATACCAATAAATTAGGAACACTGGCACCTATTCACTTCCAGCCCCAAGATAAAATCTCCCTGATTCATAAAGCCCTCATATTCGGAATTCAGGATTATTTTCATAAACATGGTTTCTCTAAAGCAATTTTAGGTTTATCAGGAGGTATTGATTCAGCTGTTGTTGCTGCATTAGCAGCAGAAGCTTTAGGAGCCGAAAATATCATGGGCTTACTTATGCCCTCCCATTTCTCAACAGATCATTCCATAACAGACGCTCAAGCTTTAGCTGAAAATATAGGAATGCCTTATCAAATCATTCCCGTAAAAGAGATATACAACCAATATCTTTGTGCATTACAACCATCATTCCAAGAGCAACCATTCAATGTTGCTGAAGAAAATATTCAGGCACGAATCCGTGGCATGCTGGTAATGGCATGTCCAATAAATTCGGACATATAGTACTGAATACCTCAAACAAAAGTGAAGCAGCAGTGGGATACGGTACTCTATACGGAGATTTGTGCGGCTCTTTAAGTGTCATCGGCGATGTATACAAAACGGATGTTTACAAATTAGCCCGTCACATTAATAAAGCACGGGAAATTATACCTGAAAATACCATTATGAAAGCTCCTTCCGCAGAACTTCGTCCGGATCAAAAAGACCAGGATACCTTACCAGAATACTCTCAATTGGATGCAATCCTAAAATTATATATCGAAAGTAACCAAACGCCAGAATATATCATTTCTCAAGGCCATCCCCGGGAAATTGTAAACCGGATTATCAATATGGTCAACCGGAATGAGTATAAACGGGCACAATGTCCTCCCATTATTAAAGTATCCGGGAAAGCTTTTGGCTGCGGAAGAAAATTCCCTTATTAACCATGACAATCATTACTGACCATGACCTTCATGACAGTTTATGCCAAATTTGCATAGACAGTCCTCATTCATTATTATCCGAACTGGACAAACAGGCCAAACAACAAATTATTGAAACAGCCATTTGTACTTCGTATAAAAAAGGAGATTTAATATATGAAGAAGGAGAAACACCCAGTGGTTTACATTGTCTGTTGACGGGAAAAGTAAAAATTTACAAAGCAGGAATTGGCGGCCGTCAACAAATTGTCCGGTTAGCCAGTCCCATTGGCTTTATTGGTTACCGTGCTTTTTTTGCAGAAGAAATACACATTGCTTCAGCAGAAGCCCTGGAAGACTCTATTGTATGCCGGATTCAGACTGAACTCATGCTTGAAATTGTCCGGACAACTCCTGACTTGGCCATGAGTATTATCCGTGCTCTTGCCACAGATTTGGGATTTTCGCATCGCCGGACAGTCACGCTGACACAAAAGCATATCCGGGGGCGTCTGGCAGAAGCATTGCTTGTACTGAAAGAAACCTATGGATATGAAAATGACGATCGTACACTAAAAGTATACCTCACCCGGGAAGATATAGCTAATTTATCTAATATGACTACTGCCAACGCCATCCGTACCCTTTCCAATTTTGCCACAGAAGGCATTGTTGAGCTTGACGGTAAGAAAATCCGGATCATGAACAAAAAAGCACTCGAAAAAATCAGCAATCTGGGATAATAACTCAAAGGGACGGGGTATTTGAGCTATTTTTCAGTATCTGACAAATTACTTTTTCCTTTCAAAAACCTATAAATATGAACAATACACGGCTTTTATCTTTAGATGCTTTACGTGGCTTTGACATGCTGTTTATTATGGGCTTCAGTGAACTTATCACTAATCTTTGCCGCCTGTTTCCTTCTGAACTTTCTATTATAATAACTCATAATATGCATCATGTTCCTTGGGATGGTTTAACCCACCATGACACTATTTTTCCCTTATTTTTGTTCCTTGCTGGTGTTTCCTTTCCATTTTCTCTATCTAAACAAAAAAGTCAAGGGATAAGTAACCTGCAAATTCATCAAAAAATTCTCAAACGAGGAATAATGCTGGTATTTCTGGGATGTATATACAATGGGCTATTACAATTTGATTTTGCACACATGCGATATGCCAGCGTATTAGGAAGAATAGGGCTGGCTTGGATGTTTGCTGCATTCATCACGATTCACACCAATTCAAAAACCCGGATAGGTATTTTATTTAGTATATTAGTGGGTTATTGGATGTTACTATATTTTTTTCCAGCTCCCGACAGCACCTCCCTATCCCCCTACAGCCGGGAAGGTAATCTAGTCGGATACATTGACCGCCATTTCCTGCCTGGAGTATTACATGGCAAAAACTTTGATCCGGAAGGAATTTTAAGTACTTTACCTGCAATAGGCACAGCTTTACTAGGAATATTTGCCGGAGAATTAATCCAGTCTAATCAAACCCAATACACCCCTCTACGGAAATCATTGATTTTGGCCCTTTGCGGAATTCTTTTATTAGGCATCGGATTATACTGGAACAAAACATTCCCTATCAACAAAAATTTATGGAGTTCCTCCTTTGTATGCGTAGTTGGAGGTTATTCCTACCTGATATTTTCATTATTTTATTACCTCATCGATGTCAAAGGTTGGTATACCTGGACATTTCCTTTACGTGTCATTGGTATGAATTCTATTACGATCTATTTAGCTCAGGAGA
>URJC01000314.1 GCA_900548135.1 uncultured Odoribacter sp.
ACTTACCAGCCGATTCTGGATGGAGTGAGATTAGGAGGACCTGTGAATTTTGCCGGCGGAGCTAATCTGATTGAATTAGGAAGGGTGGATTTTAAAACCACATCTACACATACCATGCGTTTTTCCGTAGTAAAACCCGGTGTCGGAGACGGTGAACACATGAATGTTGATTACATCTTATTTGAACCTGAAAAATAAAATATCATGAAGCATAAACTAATATATTTGTCGTTGTTGTTCTTGTTCTTACTGGGAGCCTGCCAGGACGAATGGGACAAGCATTATCTGCTGGACGGAAATGAAGGGGATGATAACGCGACTGCTACGATCTGGGAAGTTATTTTGGAAAATCCTGATTATTCTGCCTTTGTTGCTCAGGCAAAAAACAGCGGTGTGGATAGCATTTTGAGAAAAGAGCAACAAATGACACTTTGGTTGCCTGATAATGAAAGTATGGTGATGCTGGAGGGAATGTCTGCGGAGGAACAGAAAGCAGTGTTGCAGAATCATATCAATTATGTGGCACTCAAAGCCAATCGTTTTACCGACGGACAACAGGTGAAAACACTGGCAGGAAAAAATATCTACCTTGCAGGAACTATGGGGACATGGACGATTGACGGACAACAACTCACCCCTGATGTTGCTTTGTGCAGTAACGGTGTGATTCACACCATTCAGGGACTGATGATTCCCCGGCAAAATATTTTTGAATACGTGGCTTCGCTGGGGGATGAATATTCTATTGTGCGCGATACGATTCTCGATAGTTGCATCAAGACTTTCCGTCCTGACCTTAGTTTTCCGTTGGATGTGGATGAAGTCGGAAATACGATTTATGATTCGGTGTTTGTGTACGAAAGTAAATTGCTCGCTCCTGGGGATATCCGGGAGGAGAATGGTGAATTTACGATGTTCTTGCCTGATAATGGGAAAATCAAGGCTGTGTATGAAGAGGTGAAATCCTATTACCCGTCTGTTAATGAAAAGGATTCTGTCCTGATCAATAATTGGATCTTTCAGGCCTTGATTTACAAAGGAAAAATTGATGACTATACAGCAAAGAAATCCATACAATCCACTTTCGGTAAAGAGTGGCGGACGGATATACAGCGAGTGAATACGGCTGATCGGAAGGAATTTACAAATGGATATGTTTATCCGATTGAATATTTCCGTATTCCTCATTTTTCATTCCTGAAGAAAGTGGAGACCTATCCTATTTATTACAAAGAGTTGAAAGAGCAACAGCCTGATTTGATTGATACCTATTTTTACATTACAACCAACCAGCCTGAACGGACTGAACCGAACTGGGACGCTGATAAAAGAAAGGAACGTTTTTTTGCTGTATTTGATGATAAAGTAAAAGATGATGAAACTTTTGGTTTTGAATGGACTTCGATTGACAAGGATCGTTTCGGAAATGTTATGGCTGTACCTGTCGTGCCGGGACGTTATAAGATGTCTTATGCAACCCGTGCTTATGGTTGTGGGAATGTTCGCATTACTGTCAATGGAATACTTCCGACTACGGCTTCAGGTGAGGAGATTCCCTATTTTAATGCAAGTAATAGTAAGTATGAGCGTAAAGCTGGCGAAATTGGGTATATCACCATTCCCGAAACGGCCGGAGTGAATCCGGTGCGCATTAAGATAGAAGCGGGTAAACCTATTTCGGACAGTTTTTCCAAACGGGTTGTGGTACACTATATTGTATTCGAACCCGATGGTGATAATTATTAATAGCTTAAAATAAGAGAAGTTATGTATAAAATGAGAATAATATATACCTTGCTGTTTCTCTTGTGTTCCTTGGGATTAACTGCACAAGAAGGATTGACAGTACGCGGTTTGGTTAAAGATGCCCGTACCAAAGCCTTTTTACCGAATGTGACTGTATCCTCTCCCGGATTGTCTGCTTCGGTGATGAGTAATGAAAAAGGTGAGTTTACAATCGAGGTGAATCATCGGAATACGACCCTCCGTTTTTATTTGAATGGTTATTTTTCAGAAGAAGTACAGCTGAATGGGCGAAAAGAACTGGAAGTACGGATGATGCCTCAGTCTGCTTACCGGTATATGCAAGATGCTGCCGGTTCTGTTTTGAATAGTTCTGTAATACTCAATCGTAAAGACTTAAACCAATCCTATTCTTCTCCGGGTGAGGGTGTGGCTGGACGGATTGCCGGACTTCAAAGCCTGCGTAGCAGTGGTATGCCGGGTGAAGGTATTTTCCTTCAATACCGGGCATTGCGTTCTTTTTCTGCTAATAATGCTCCTTTGATTGTTGTGGACGGTATGCCTTATTTGCCGGATATGAATGATTCGCCGGTGATCAGTGGATATGCTTCGGATGCTTTCATGGCCCTCAATCTGAAAGAGATCGAAAATATTTCCTTTGTGACAGGCAAAGAGGCTGCCCGTTTCGGTTCGCTGGCATCGAATGGAGTGATTGTCATAGAAACCGAGAAAGCAACTGATATGGAGACTAAAGTGGAAATACAGACTGTAAACGGCATCTCATGGATGAATAAGCGTTTGCCTTTGATGAACGACCGGGAATTTAAGAGTTATATAGGCGATATCGGGGCAACTGCCATTTCGGATGCCAATGAGTTGATCGAGACATTTCCATTTTTGAAGGACGATCCGTCTTATCATTACAATTATTTGTATGATAATGATATCGATTGGCAGGATAAGGTGTTTACTCCGGCATTTTCGACTGAGAATATCCTTAAAGTAAAGGGAGGTGATGCCGTGGCCAATTATGCTATTTCAGTAGGTTACCTCAAGAATGACGGGGTGGTGGACCATACTTCCATGTCGAAATATTATACTCGTCTGAATGCGAACATGGCGGTTACTCCTCGTTTGAAAATGTTTGCTTCAGCAGGTTTTACCTATAATGATAATCTTTTGATGGAACAGGGAATGATCCGTCAGAGTAACCCTTTGTTGGCCTCTCTTGAACGTTCGCCCCTATTGAGTGTGTATGAGAAAAACAGTAAAGGTGATTATTTACCCAGATACGAGGGAACACGACAGTTTGGGATTAGTAATCCCTCGGCTATCCTGGCCGATGTGGATGCAAAATCCAAGGCTTATAATGTTTTAGTGAACGCCGGATTGCAATATGATGTGAACAGTGCACTCTCTTTTTCAGCTTTGGTGGGGATTTACTATAATTATAATAGCGAAAACCTTTTTATTCCGGGTAAGGATTATACAGCCATTGCACCGCAAAACGGGGCTGAGAATCTGGTCCGGGCAGGTATTGGCGAGAGTTTCAATACTTATTTCAATGTTGCCGGCAATTATCATAAGACTTTCGGACAGGTGCACGCATTGACTGTTCAATTGGGGATGCAGTTGATGATAACCCAGCAGGAATTTGACAAAGGGCAGGGATTGAATACAAAATCTGATTTTTTCCGGACGCTGGGAGATGTTGATAATAGTTATGGACGCACCATATCGGGATGGCAA
>URJC01000315.1 GCA_900548135.1 uncultured Odoribacter sp.
ATGGCTACCGGACTGAACCGGCCAATTTTTACGGCATCGGTTATGATCAGATCAAACGGGCAGAGAATTTAAAAGACTTCTACAGCAAAGATTCTGTCACCTTTCACAAAGCCAACTTACAATTTTTCCCCCGTTTCGTATGGGAAGTACGCCCAGACATCTATGTCGGTACGCTATTGGATATCAATTACACTTATTCCAAAGACATGCCCTATTGGATGTCCCATGATCCGGAAATTCTCAAATACGGCAACCGATACCACAACATCGGTATCGGAGGACTCTTCCAGTATGATACCCGCGACGACGTAGCCACGCCTTTCAGCGGGGTATTCCTGAGTGCAATGGGAACCTT
Organism: uncultured Odoribacter sp.; assembly: GCA_900548135.1. Taxonomy (GTDB): domain Bacteria; phylum Bacteroidota; class Bacteroidia; order Bacteroidales; family Marinifilaceae; genus Odoribacter. The sequence continues at coordinate 356 of URJC01000315.1, forward strand.
ATACGGCAAATACCTTGGCGGAGACTTCAACTACGAAATGGTGGAACTGGAATACCGCCAGTTTAAGCAAGTACTGAAACGCAGAAGTGTCCTTGCCTGGACAGCCAAGACACAAATCGGAATGGATAACATCCCCTACACAGAACTGCCTAACTTTGGAAATCCTTTTGATCTGCGGGGATATGCATGGGGAAAATACCGGGACAAATCTATGGCTTACGGCATAGTAGAATACCGTCATATGTTCATGTCACAGGAAGCTTATGACCGGGGAGCCTTCTGGTCAAAATTCGGGGCGGTAGCCTGGGTTGGAACAGGTACACTAGGCAAAACCCCTGCTGACTGGAACAAATGGAAAATCAATTACGGCGTGGGCTTGCGGATTCAATTGCAACCCCGTAAAAACTTCCGGCTTGACATTGGCCGGGAACCCGGACAAAAATGGGGAATATACATGAATATGACAGAAGCTTTCTAACTTCTTAACCATAAAACACTTTATGAGAAGCTCCATCAAGAACAAAGCTATTTGGCTGATTGCCTATCCAATCATATTCGGAAATCTGGCACAAACGCTGATTGCACTCACAGATACAGCATTTTTAGGAAGGGTGAGCAGCATTGCACTCGGAGCTTCAATGATGGCTGGTATTTATTACTATGTATACTCTACCCTGGCCTGGGGATTTGCCATCGGGGTACAAATCATTGTTGCCCGGCGCCTGGGAGAAGGACGTCTGGAACGAATCGGAGTCATTTTCGAACATGGCCTTGTTTTTGTACTGGCGTTATCAACCATCCTTTTCCTGCTACAACACCTGTTTACAGCAGATATTCTGGAAAAGATCATACAGTCGCCGAATATTTATGCGGCAGCAATGGAATACATGGACTACAGACATTACGGTATTATTTTTGTCTGCTTTAACTTCCTTTTCAGGGCATTGTACGTCGGCCTGTCCAACACCAAGGTCATTAGTTTCTCCACAGCTTTAATGGCGGGAGTGAACATCTTTCTGGACTATGTCCTGATCTTCGGAAAATGGGGATTTCCGGAAATGGGAACCGGCGGAGCGGCTCTTGCTTCCGTTTGTGCGGAAATTTCAGCTTTGTGCTTTTTTATTATCTACACGATTACGAAACTCCCTTTAAAAACCTATACTTTATTCTATTTCCACAAGCTGGAAGGATGGTTAATGAAATCCATTCTAAAACTAGCGTTTCCCACCATGATACAAAAACTGCTTTCTTTCGGGACCTGGTTTATCTTCTTCGCTTTGGTCGAACATATGGGGGAAGGTCCCATTGCTATATCAGGCATCGTCAGAAGCGTATACATGCTGGTCATGATTCCCGTATTTGCTTTCGGGGCAACTGCCAATACCCTCACCAGCCGCCTCATCGGAGAAGGAAAACAAAATGAGGTTATCCCCACCGTTTTCAAAACAATTGGCCAGGGATTAATTGCCATACTCCCCGTGTTGCTATGTTGTCTGTTTATCCCACACTATGTATTGTCCATTTACACCAATGAACTCTCCCTTGCCGAAACCTCCATACCTTCCCTTTGGGTCATTTGTTGTGCTTCCATCGCCATGAGCTTTGGCATGCCCCTTTTTGAAGCAATCTCAGGGACAGGCAATACAACCTATGCCCTGATCCTGGAATCCATTGTATTGGTTGCCTACACTTTTTCTGTCTGGTTCTTTGCTTCCTTTATTTCCACCCGGGTAGAATGGGTGTGGACAAGTGAATTCACTTATGGGGCTTTGATCGGTTTAGTCTCCTTCCTATACCTGAAATTTTCCCAATGGCAAAAGAAAAAGATCTGATACCCCTACTTTCGGATACTGTTTCTTGTCCTAAGACCGCAAAGCCCTTTCAATCCGTTCCAATCCATCCAACAAAATACGCCGGGGACAACCGATATTCATCCGGCGGAAACCACGCCCTTCCACTCCAAAACTCAGCCCGTCATTAAGGCCAATCTTCCCCTTCTTCAGCAAACGTTCCCCACATGCTTCGTGTGAAAGCCCGGTCTTATTAAAATCCAACCACAACAAAAAGGAACCTTCCGGCCGGCATACCTGAATTTCCGGTATTCTTTCCCGAAAATATTCCAATGCCAGATCTACATTTTTCTGAAGATATAAGACCAATTCATCCAGCCACTCCTCTCCTCCCTGATAAGCCGCTTTCAGAGCAACATGACCGAAAATATTCCCGGAATCCAAATGCAAGGCCCCTAATTCGCCATTGTATCTCTTCAATAATTCCGGATTCGAAGCCACAATAACAGAATTCATCATTCCGGCAATGTTAAAAGTCTTACTGGGAGCCATAGCTGTTAAGGTCCTCGCAGCAATTTCCTCAGACACCGAGGCCATTACTGTATGCCGGTTTCCAGCCAAAGCCAGATCAGCATGAATTTCATCTGAAACAATCCATACATCATGCTGGCAACACAATTCCCCCACCCGTCTCAGCTCTTCCGGTGTCCACACCCGGCCTACCGGATTATGAGAATTACAAAGAATCAGCATCCGTACATCCTTCTTCAGACTGGCCTCCAGATTCTCCCAATCCATCACATATCTGCCGCCTGTACATTTCAACGGGCTACACACCAATTTCCTTCCATTTTCCCGGACTACACTATAAAAAGGAGGATAGACCGGAGTCATAATCAATACTTTATCCCCTGGATTTGTCAACGCCCTCACTGATAAAGCCAAAGCAGTAACAATCCCCGGACTGGAAGACATCCAGCCCGAACAGATATCCCATTGGTAACGTCTTTTCACCCACTTCCGGAAAGCTTCTTTTCCTTCTTCAGAACGGAAAGTATAACCGAAAATACCCCGTTCTGCACATTTCCGCACAGCTTCCAAGACAACCGGAGGGGACTGAAAATCCATATCCGCCACCCACATGGGCAAAATATCCTTACATCCAAATTCGTCATACATACCGTCATACTTCACACTATCAGTATTCCGGCGTTCTATAATAGTATCAAAATCGAACATAGCTAAAAGTTTTTTATCTTTGCATTCACAAATATAAAATTAATCATGAAAAAATCACAATTTCTCATTTACCTCTGTATTGTCATCTCCCTGCTCA
>URJC01000316.1 GCA_900548135.1 uncultured Odoribacter sp.
AATCGGAATAGAAAGAAAAAAATATACCTAATGCTTATAATTCTCTAAATTTTGCCAGCCCTTTTCGGCTTTGTCAAGTCTTTCCTGCTCTTTTGAAGACAGAGCCCGTTGCTGTTTTCTCAGATAGTTAGTCTGGAATTTACAAATAGCCTTAATTTCTGCCCGATACATGGGGCAGTACGCTTTGTCGCGTTGAGCCAGATTACCTCTGATTTTATAGTTATATCCATAGCATGTCTTGCACATATTGCGGATAAAACATGTTTTACATTCCGGGTCAGTGAATAGTTTATTATCACTAAAATCCATCTGGCTGAGCTCAGAAGTGAGGTCTTTTCCAAAAACCAGGGGGGTAAACACGACACAAGGATAGGGTTTTCCGTTAGCATGATAAGTGATTGCCCGTCCTCCCGAGGTACAGCATTTTTCTATACTTGGGTTTTCCGTAAATAAAGGTTCGATATTTCGTAATAGCAGGTGACAAGGACGCAGATGTTGATGAGAAAGGTAGAAATCAGATAAAATTTCTAGTTGTCTGGCATATTCCCGGGCATCAAGTTCATTCCAGGCCACTCCTATAGCAAGATCAGAATTTGTTTGGTATCCTTGAGTTTGTAACGTAATCATACCCTTTGCAAAATCTTTTAGTGTTTTCTTGGAAACAGTCATTTTGAAACACTGTTCCGGCCATAACCGGTGTACCCAATCGATAGGGAGTGAATGAGTGGAACATCCCCGGTTAATTTCCTGCATTTTATTAAACCCGTCTACCGACAATTCAATGGTGATTTGTCGGCTATGTGCTTCGAACCATTGCATTTTGGAATAGTCCAACAGCGTACCGTTGGTGACTACATAAAAATGATAGGGAATTTCCCATTTTTGCTGCCAGCTCCATTCACAGGTTTCCTGGATTAAGCTAAAATTCAGTAAGGGTTCTCCTCCCATATAATAAAATTCTACGGATTCGTATATTCCTTTATCGGCGGATTGTTCCAATTCGCGGGCAATGATTTCCCGGGCTGTAATGACAGACATTGTTTCCGGGGATTTGAAAGTTTCATAACAATAAATACAGTTCAGATTACAGGAAAGGGAAATCAATAGAGTGCACTGTCTGTTCATAATAGAGAGAATGAAAGCTGTTTGCCATTGCGGTAAACAGCTGTAAAAAGGTTAATGATTGTTGGAAATTACACAATCGTCGTCATAGAAAGCAACGATCCATGAATCGTCGTTGAGTTGGTTCATGTTGTCGATGACTTCGGCTTGATTGATAGAAGTCATTTCCTGTTCTAGCAATTCTCTTGTTTTCATGATTTTGATATTTAGTTTATATTATTCCGGATTGGTCCGGAAGCCTTTTCATAGTCGTATTTCTATTTCATTGGCGGTGATACTCTTTATTAGTTCCGGTTCATTGAGGATCAGATCGATTAATAGAGGATACAGTGTCCGGTTCCGGATACAATCGGCAGTGTCGATACATCCGGGATTTCCTCTCAGGCGCACGGTGGTACATCCTCCTCCGCAGAAAATTTTCCAGGGACAATCTGTGCATCCGGTGTTTTCTTTTTTCCGGCGGAAAAAATGGGTAGATTGGTGGTGTAACAATTGGCAGGGGTCTCTGCTGTCTTGTACAGTGCCATACCGCAGACCGGGTTCGTCAGTAAGGTCGCAGGGATAAATTCCTCCTTCCATTCCGAAAGAGAGCATCCGGTTGCCAGCCTGGCATCCCCGCGAATTGCAGAAATTGATGGTCCGACGTGTCAGCAGGTTATGCAACCGGTCGATAAGGTTGCATTCTCCGAAAGAATATCCCCGCCGGTTAATATCGCAAACTGTTTGCAGCAGTGTGCGTTCGAAATCCGGGATTTCCTGTTCCCGAAGGCAAAGCCCTTTTTCACGCATGACGGGGTTGTCTTTAACCATATTCATTTTAACCCGTGTAAAGTGTAAATCACTGACCAGAAATTCAGTGATTTCCCGTATATAAGACAGTGAATTCCGGGTGATGACACATACGCATCCCACTTCGTGCCCGTATCCGTATTCCCGGAGGATTTCCAATCCCTGCCGGGCTTGCCGGAAAGATCCCTGTCCGTTGTATAATTTGCGTTGCCGGTCATGGATTTCTTCGGGACCGTCAATGCTGATACTCATTTTTATGCCACGCCGGTGAGCCTCCTGTGCGATTTGTTTTGTAACGGCGACACCGTTTGTTTCGATCAGTATGCGGGGAATAATCCCCTGTTTTTCTAATTTGTCCTGTATCTGCATAATTTTTCCCCACGCTAAAAGCGGTTCACCGCCCCAGGGTTGGACAGTGATATTGCGTAATCCGGAATCCCGGCAATACAGGATAATATACTCAGTAATTCGTTCCAGCATTTCATCCGCAATAAAAGCTGTTTGCTCCAATTGCCGGAAACAATAGGCACATCGGTTGGTACAGGCTCGTGTCAGGTCGATCATAAAAAAGGTGGGACGGGGAATGTCGGGAGTAGTAAATGTACTGCGCCCTTTGACAGCTGTGAATCCACGTTGTGCCAACCTGAATTCCAGTTCAGGGGATACGTACCCGTTTATATATTCCTTCACTAATTCCTCTGCCAATAATACAGAGGTCCCGTTATCCGGTTGGAACAGATAGCCCCGTTCCGGTGTCGTAAAAGCCCAGGACTGCCGTATGGTATTACCTGTGAAATTGTTTTGAAATGCTTTTATGTATTGAATATCAGTCATTCGATCATTCCTTTTTGCAGGAGCAAACGTAAAATCTCCTGCGGTTCAGTAATCCCCGATTTTTTAAGCTGGTTTGTGATGCTTGTTTCTGTACATCCTATAGAAAGAATATCTATTAATTGCTGCTGGGCTGTTATATCCGGTATTTTTAGAATAATTCTGGACATGAACAGATTATTGGTTAGATACAAACTTCCCTGACTTATGTTATATTCAACATAAGGCGAGAGGTTGAAATCCGATAGTTTTTCTTTATGCAGAGTGAAATAAATCATAGTCTGAATGATTTTTATCTGTAATAGTTACTAAACTTGTTTCTTTTTTACCCATTTGCCATTTTCCCACCAACCCTCTTTCACCGTTCCGTCGGTATATTTCCATATTCCGTATCCGTGCGGTCCTTTGTCGTTCCATCCTCCTTCATAGACTTCTCCGTCCGGCCACGTTATCTTTCCTTTTCCTGCCCATTTGCCATTTTCCCACCAACCCTCTTTCACCGTTCCGTCGGCAAACTTCCATATTCCGTATCCATGTTCTCCTTCAGGATTCCATCCGCCTTCATAGACTTTTCCATCCGGCCACGTCATCTTTCCTTTTCCTGTGCGGAGGCCATTTTCGTATAGTCCTTCATCGGTCCTGCCGTTGGCACATTTCCATATTCCGTATCCGTGCGGACCTTCGTCGTTCCATCCTCCTTCATAGACTTCTCCGCTCGGCCACGTG
>URJC01000317.1 GCA_900548135.1 uncultured Odoribacter sp.
CGGGTAAAGTCCCGGTTGGTAGGGTTGTGGGCCTATAGGGTAGTTGGATACTGACAATGGTGCCCTGGGGTATGGCATCCTGTATACGGATGGTACCCTGATGTTGTCCGATAATGGTGTGGACAATACTCAAGCCAATGCCACTTCCCGGGATCTCATTATGTAAGTCCTTGTGGGATATAGAAAAAGGCTCAAAAAGTTTGTCTTTGTCCTCCGGACGGATACCGATGCCATTGTCTTTTACCTCGATTAATAGACAGGGCGCAGAGGAAGCAGGTGTATCGCTGTCAGATTTCAAAGAAGATAATTTTACCGATAAAGTCACTGTTCCACCCGATGGAGTAAATTTGAATGCATTGGAAAGCAAATTGAAGACTGCCTTTTCGAGTTCATCACGGTCGTATAATACCGGCAGGCAGGATTCTTTCATCTCGAGCCGGAATTGGATGTTCCGGTTTTGTGCTGTAGCCTGGAAGGTATAATATAATTCCTGTACGAACTCATGAAAATCAAAAGAAGTAGGGTGTAATGTTAATTTACCCGTTTCCAGTTGCTGTATGTCGAGCAAGTTATTGGTCAGGGATAACAGACGCCGGACATTTTTGCGGATCAGCGTAATGGTTTCCTTGGTTCCTGAGATATGGATTGTTTTTCGGGAGAGTTCGTCTAAAGGGTTCATGATCAGAGTCAGCGGAGTCCGGAACTCGTGAGCTACCTGGGTAAAAAAACGGAGGCGTTCCTGATGTATTTTTTCACTTTGTTCCTGTTGAAGTTGACTGAAATGGAGTTCGTGTTCTAAGGTCAGTTTTTTTTGGCGGTAAATAAAATATTGCCGGATAATAGCAAAAAGAAGCAGTGCATAAACGAGATAAGCCCACCAACGCTGCCAGAGTGGGGCCAGAACATGAATGCGGAGGGTGGGGCCGTTATTGTTCCAAATGCCGTCATTGTTTGAGGCTTTTATGTGGAAAGTATAAGTACCAGGGGGAAGGTTACTATAGACCGCTTCCCTGTTTCCTTTTGCCTGTATCCAATCGTGGTCTATCCCTTCCAGGTAATAGGCATAGCGGTTACTGAGGGGATTGATATAGTTGATTGCTGTATATCCGATGGCAATATTGGTTTCGTTGTGGCGGAGGGTGAGTGCTGAGGTATAACCCAATGGTTGGGGCAACAGGGACTGCCCGGATTGGGGGGTAACCTGGCGGTTATTCACGCGCAAGGTAGTAAGCCATACGGGAGGAGCTTCCGGGTTGACTGGAAATTGGCTGGTATTCAGGATGGTAATTCCCTTATTGCCCGGAAGATACAGTTGACCATTCCTGGTGACGAGAGCCGAGTTGGTACTAAATTCCTGGGAGGGCATTCCGTTAAAGGCATCAAAACAATCGCAGGTGTTTTTCCCGGGTTGGTAACGGTATAATTTCCGGTTTGTTGTGAACCAGTATTGTCCTGCAGGGGATTCAGCGATTGAAAGAATTTTTTCGTCAGGGTCTGCTAATTCAGGGAGGGCTTGCACAAGGCGTAAGTTCTGATTTAAGATGAATAGTCCATTTTTGGCTGTTGCAATCCAAATATTTTGTTGGGAATCTTTTAGTAAAGCAGTTACTTCAATTGGAGTACCGGAGGGCAAATGCAGTTCTTCGGGTGAGATTTCAGACCATTTTTCAGCATTCAGGTTGTAAAAATAGATGCCATTTACTGAACCGAATAAAAGTTTTCCCGGGGTTGTTTCGAGGATTGTAGTCACTTGTTTCAAGTGCTTGTATTGCCCATTCAGGCGGAATTTGTCAATGAATAGTCCGTCTTTCAATTGGATTAATCCACGGTTGGTATTGGTGGCAATCCAGCTGTTTCCGTAGGTGTCTTTGTATATGCTGTGTATATTATTGTATTTGAAATCATACAGCAACTTAAATTGTCCGTCCGGAATGGAAAACAGATAAACCTCACCTCGGTGTGTCGAGCAGAGTATGGAATCGCCCGAGATATGGATGGCTTTTATAATATTGTTGTTGAATGCCTGACGGGCATCTGTATTAAGCAGATAATTGTGCTGATGCCGGGTAACCGGGTCATAACGGAGCAAACCACCCCCTTCGGTGGCAAACCAAAGCCGGCCTTTCCGGTCTTCACGGCCCATTCCGATCAAACCGGAAAATTGTGACGGGAGAATGAAGCCAAAACGGTTGTTGTAGATGGAGTAGTAGTTTACTCCTCCTGAATTGGTTCCTACCCATAAAATACCCTGGCGGTCTTTGAAGAGGCTGTGGATCGAAAAATGACTGAGTTCTCCTTTTTGTCCAATGGCGGGGCTTGTCGGGTTAATTTGTCCGGTGTTTTTATCCAGGAAAAATAGGCCATTAAAGGTTCCGATGAGCAGATGTAAGGAATCAAAGTCCAGAATGGAACGGATATCATGGTCTATAGTAGTGTAATCGGCCGCAGGAACAGAAAGGAATTTTTGGTGTAAACTGTCAAGCTTGCCAATGATTTGGTTGGTGAATATTACCCATACCCTGTTTTCTGTATCGGTATGCAGATGGCTGATACTTTCCTGTGCTGGCCAGCCTTGGAGCTGTGATGATTCTTTTATCAGTTGAAAGGAAGGGGAGTAAATTTGGATACCTCTTTTTTGGGTGCCCAGGAAAAGTAATCCTTCCTGATTTTCTGTCATGGTGGTGAAGTGATCGGAGGAAGTGATGACGGGTAGCAGGGTATCCTGAGATACCACATAATGGTATAACTGATGTGCAGTCAACACGAACAGGTTGTTACGGGAAGAATGATGCAGTTGGACTATTTTCTCTTTTAAGGGATAATGTTTGATTTTTTCTGTGTGCTTACTGAAACGGTCTAAGCCGTTTTCTGTCAATATCCATAGAGTCTCATTCCTGCTGTTTACGATTTGACGGATTTGGTTGCCTGAAAGGGAGGTTGAATCCAGGTTAGTGTGCCGGTATATTTTAAAATTATATCCGTCATAAAAATTCAGTCCGTCATAGGTGCCGAACCATAGGAACCCGCAGGAATCCTGGCATATGGAAGTGACACAGTTCTGGGATAATCCATCGGAAGTGTTGAGGGTGGAAAAGACAAATTCGTGTTTAGGGGGTTGGGCATAAGTCGCTATAATCCCCCATAGGAAAAAAAATAAGTTGAAATAACGAAACATAGAAACACCAATTTGATCTTATGGCCAAAGTTATATTTTTTATGAGGAATTACAAGAGAAAAAGACCGGATCCGGGACGGATGAGACAAAAAAGTATGGTTTTGAGATGTGTGGGTAGGTTGAAATAGAGTGGTCCGGCTAATTTTGCAGAGTAAGTTATTAGAGTCTTAAAATAAGGTAAATATGTTTCAGTCATTTAAACAGGTGGACAATAAAAAAGATCGTTTATTGTTTTTCAATATTTGGATTGGTTTGTGGCGCTTAAAAGCAGTACGGCAGTTTATGGTAC
>URJC01000318.1 GCA_900548135.1 uncultured Odoribacter sp.
TTTGTTGTTGCTGTTGGGTGAATTGATCTATGCGGAAGGACGTATGCCTGAAGCATTGAATAAATTTAATGCTGTGCTAAGAATCCGGCCCGACAATCAGAAAGCCCGCAATTATGTGGTTATGATTAATAATATATTGGGGTATTATTGTAAAGATTTGTTTAATCCCTAGAGTGTGGATACAGCTATATAGCATGAAATGGTATCACAGGAATTCATACAAATCGGTGGTTTTTCGGAAGGTCTTGTGACTTTTTTCCTTATTTTGCTTTTTGCTTTTTATTTTTTAGTTTATCTTTGCGGTCCGAAATTGAAGAAGTTTAACGCATTATAAATCAATCCACTTTGAAAGGAGGTGCTTTTATTCCGGGGAAATAGATTAAAGGAGTAAAGATGGAAAACATGAAGAATGCCGCAGTTTTTCATGGCTTTGAATGAGTTCAGAGTGGGTTAGGTATGCGAAAATATAAACAAAGAAATTAAAAAATAAGTATCATGATTATTGTACCTTTAAAAGAAGGCGAAAATATTGAGAGAGCCTTAAAGAAATTTAAAAGAAAATTCGAGAAAACCGGAGTTGTTAAAGAATTAAGAGATCGTCAGGCCTTCACAAAACCGTCTGTACGTAACCGGGCTCAGCGCATCAAAGCTGTTTACAAACAAAGTTTGCAGCAGGCCGAAGATTAGTTGATTTACGATGAACGATCGGATGATGGATGCTCAGTCCTGATTCCGATATGGGAAATTACATCGGAAATCAGAAATTAAATATTCGTTCGGGATTTGGTTTTCCCGAAAGAATATGTTAAATTGGGTGCGTTTTAAGGATGAAGAGTATGGAGATTGATGAATTCCTCGAATATTTGAAAAATGTGAAGCGGTATTCTCCGCTGACCGTGAAGGCATATGAGGAGGATTTAAATCAATTTTCAGAGTTCTGTGAAAAGGTTGAATTCATTCAGGAATGGTCGGAGGTTACTTCCGGAATGGTCCGGCGTTTTGAAGCTGGATTGATGTCTGGGAAATTAGAATTCTCGAATGCCAAAAGAAGTTACCGTCCCAAACCCATGACTCCGAAATCTGTACGGCGTAAATTGAGTTCTTTACGGACTTTTTTCCGCTATCAGATGAGGGAGGGTATGATTGCTGACAATCCGACAGAGATTATTGTTGCTCCTAAAATAGGAAAAAAGTTGCCTGTATTTGTTCCGGATTACAAAATGGATGAATTATTGGAAGCAAAAGAGGCAAAAAAAGAGGATTTTCCTGTTTTTCGGGATTTGATGATTCTGATGATGGCTTATTATACGGGGATGAGACGTTCGGAATTGGTCGCATTGAAAGTGGAAGATGTGGATTTGAATGTAGGAGTGGTCCGGATTACGGGGAAGGGGGATAAACAACGGATTGTACCTCTGTTGTCGGAGTTGATTGATGAAATCCGGCTTTATCTGGAAGTTCGGGAAGATGGCTTAAAAGGAAAACGGCATACTTCCTTTTTTATTACTGATGCCGGCGCCCCTGTAAATGAGAAGTATATTTACAGGCATGTGAAAAAATGCCTTGGTGAAGTTACTTCCTTGAGTAAACGGAGTCCGCATATACTGCGGCATTCTTTTGCCACGACCTTGCTGAATAATGGAGCTTGTATTGAGGCGATTCGTGAATTGTTGGGCCATAGCGGTTTGGCAGCAACACAGATTTATACTCATAATTCTTTTGAGAGTTTGAAACGGGTTTATAACCAGGCTCATCCCAGAGCTTAAAAATTAAAGGAGGAAACGTTATGGAAATTAAAATCAACTCGGTGGGTTTTTCTGCAAGTGCTCAATTGGAAGATTTTATTCAGAAAAAATTATCTAAACTGAATAAATATCATGATGGTATTATTAATACTGATGTTGCTTTAAAGTTGGAAAAAGACGATCACCTGGAAAATAAAGTAGCAGAAGTGACTGTTTCTATAAAAGGGCAGGATGTTTTTGCAAAGAAAAATGCCAAAAAGTTTGAGGATGCCATTGATGAGTTGTATGATGTGTTGAAACGTCAGCTGGTGAAAATTAAAGAAAAAGAAAGAGAGTGCTAATATTGCTAAGGTTAAAGGCAGAAACCGATAGCTGTTGGTGATTGAAAGTTGAATGCTGAAAGCTAAAGGATTTACCTTTAGAGAATAAACATTAAACTTTCAATCAAATAATTTTGTGAGACAAAATTATTTGATTATATTTGCACGCTCAAAAGAAGGGGCTTGACAGAGCTTGTTGCAGGCAAGTGCTTGATAGTCTGAAGGTTAAAGAAATTCAGAGTTATTTGAGATAAATTGTTTAATAATAAAAAAAGTTTTTAAGTCATGGCTAAAGAAAAGTTTGACAGGTCAAAACCACACGTAAATATTGGTACTATCGGTCACGTAGACCACGGTAAAACCACTTTGACAGCAGCAATCACTACTGTGTTGGCAAAGAAAGGTCTTTCCGAAGTAAAATCATTCGATCAGATCGATAATGCTCCGGAAGAAAAGGAAAGAGGTATTACGATTAATACTTCTCACGTAGAGTATCAGACTGCAAATCGTCACTATGCTCACGTTGACTGTCCGGGTCACGCCGACTATGTAAAGAACATGGTTACTGGTGCTGCTCAGATGGACGGTGCTATCCTGGTTTGTGCTGCTACTGATGGTCCGATGCCTCAGACCCGTGAACACATTCTTTTGGCTCGTCAGGTAAACGTTCCGAGAATCGTTGTATTCTTGAATAAAGTGGATATGGTAGATGATCCTGAAATGTTGGAACTGGTTGAAATGGAAGTTCGTGAACTGTTGTCTTTCTATCAATATGATGGTGACAATACTCCGATCATTTTAGGTTCTGCACTGGGAGCATTGAACGGCGAGGCTAAATGGGAAGAAAAAATAATGGAGTTGATGGATGCTGTTGACAACTGGATTCCACTTCCTCCGCGCGATAATGAAAAACCGTTCCTGATGCCGGTAGAAGACGTATTCTCAATCACCGGTCGTGGTACCGTTGCTACTGGTCGTATCGAAACCGGTGTTGTACATGTTGGTGATGAACTGGAAATTATCGGTCTGGGGGCTGATGGTAAGAAAACTGTATGTACCGGAGTTGAAATGTTCCGTAAATTGTTGGATGAAGGAGAGGCTGGAGATAACGTTGGTTTGTTGTTGCGTGGTATCGACAAAAACGAAATCAAACGTGGTATGGTACTGGCAAAACCGGGTTCAGTTAAGCCGCACAGCAAATTTAAAGCTGAGGTTTATATCCTGAAGAAAGAAGAAGGTGGCCGTCACACTCCGTTCCACAATAAGTACAGACCTCAGTTCTATTTGCGTACGATGGACGTTACCGGTGAAATTACACTGCCGGAAGGAACTGAAATGGTAATGCCGGGAGATAACGTAACCATCACGGTTGAATTGTTAAC
>URJC01000319.1 GCA_900548135.1 uncultured Odoribacter sp.
TCATATATAAAATTCCGAAACAAACACCAGAATTTTTCTACTTTTGCCCAAATAATGAACTTCTCCCTCAATACATATGACCGTATAAAAATACAACGGCTGGCAGCAGTCCTGAAAATGAATAATGATGCAGTCAGGATTTTTAGCGCTTATCTTGCTGCATGTCCAAACTTTATCACAGCAGACATGATCCAGGGTATTTGTAATGAATACGATATACCTGAGGAAAATGCTTTTAGTAATTTACTGATTGCAGCCTGTGGTTTGGATATTGAAAATAATACCACAAACCGCCAATTGGCAAATTCTTATATTGTACCTGCAATTCATAAACTCAGTGTACAGCAGTATATTGCAAACCCTTATTACCAGCACATCCATATCCCGGAAGTACAATTTGGAAACTGGGAACTAAAATATATGCACTATAATCCCTATGAAGCATTCGTTTGTAACAGTCCTCTCCTGAAAGAGGACTTCAAAGAAATTCCACAAATAGGTTTTTTTGATACAACTTTTTCTTTCCCGGCTATCACACAATACAATAATGAATGGATGGCAATCAAACCCAACGAAATCGAAACAATGCAAGAAGCCATTCAGCAAATTTCAGGGAATGTAGTCACCTTCGGTCTCGGACTAGGCTACTTTGCCTATATGGTCTCAGAAAAAAAGACGGTCAGGCAGATTACTATTGTAGAAAAAGACAAAACTGTCATTTCTTTATTCCAAACTCACATTCTACCTCAATTTCCCCATCATAACAAAATAAGGATCACTCAGGCAGATGCTTTTGAATATGTTGCCACTCAAATGCCGGAGCAAAAGTACGATTATGCCTTCACCGACCTCTGGCATGATGTTTCTGACGGCTATCCTCTATACCTAAAAATGAAAAAGCTAGAGTCTTTACATCCGGAAACGGTTTTCCTCTATTGGATTGAAGATGCCCTACTCTCCCGCATGCGTTGGAATTTGTTCCATCAAATCTATGATACTCTTTTCACTGAAAATACAAAACAGAATCATGAAATTCATGTTTCTTTACCCATCGGTTCTTACGAACAACTAATAGCCCTCCTCAAAAATTCCTCCTTAAAAAAACTAGCCCGGGGAAAAACATAAAACAATTGTTTTATTGGATTTCTGATTTAATTTTACAAAATATCATGTGTATTTCAATCTGCCTTGCTTATAGAAAAAACTGAACAACATGAAACATTCAGACTTTGCTTCCGCTTATATGGAGAAAAGCCACAATGTCTGCTTTTGCCTATAATTCCGACAAAGAAGCTGCCCTTGAAGTTGATTGAAATGACTTTGTTACTAAACCTATAGGTATAGAATCACTTCGTAAGATTATCGGAAAATGCCTGAACTAATCTTTTTGGCCAACTCCGGATAGATGGCAGATATCCGAAATTGACAAAACAGATGTAAATATCAGTTTATATAAAAAGTATTGCTCATTAAAATTTCACATCTTTTATACATCTTTCGGCTCTTCCCTTCGTTTATTATAACAAAAAAACTATGGAAAAAAGGATTCTATCTATTGCTATTTCAGCAATATTTCTGCTCTATTCTTCATACACGAATGCATGTACCCGGGCTGTTTACCTTGGTCCAGACCAAATGGTCATAACTGGACGTACGATGGACTGGAAAGAAGACCTGAAATCAAATATCTATCTTTTCCCCCGGGGTATGAAACGGGCAGGAGCAAACAGTGGAAATACAATTCACTGGACTTCCAAATACGGTAGTGTCATCACCGCCGGATATGACATCGGAACTTCCGACGGAATGAATGAAAAAGGATTAGTCGCCAATATTCTCTATTTGACAGAATCCTCCTACGACCGGCCTAACGACAACCGTCCTGTTATGGGAATTAGTATCTGGACTCAATACGTATTAGATAATTTTGCTACTGTAAACGAAGCTGTTGTGGAACTACGTAAAGAATTATTCCGGATAGACGCACCGGATATGCCCAATGGCTCCAAATCCAGACTGCATCTGGCTATCTCGGATCCTACCGGAAATAGTGCTATCTTCGAATACATCAACGGTAACCTGATTATTCACGAAGGACGGGAATGCCAGATCATGACAAATTCCCCCACTTACGAACAACAAATCACTCTGAATAATTACTGGAAACAAATTGGAGGATTAACCATGTTACCTGGTACTAACCGGGCAGCCGACCGCTTTGTCCGCGCTTCTTTCTATATCAATGCAATTCCGCAAACATCCAACCAAAGAGAAGCTGTAGCCGGTGTTTTCAGTGTCATGCGGAATGTATCAGTTCCTCTCGGAATATCCACCCCCGACGAACCCAATATCGCTTCTACACGCTGGCGCACCGTTTCCGACCAAAAAAATAAGGTTTATTTCTTTGAATCTACTATGACTCCCAATGTTTTCTGGATCAATTTTGCCGATTTAGATTTTTCCTCCACTGGTTCAGTCAAAAAACTGAACTTAGCCAATGGTGAAATCTATGCCGGCAATGCTGCTTCAAAATTCGTCAACAGCAACCCCTTCAAATTCCTATTCGAATAGCACACGGGGACGGGGCATTTGTGCTATTTTTACAAACGTCGGATCACATTAAATCCAATTCCTGTGATCCGGGCCAATTGCCGTTGACTGACAGATGGATGTTGTTTCATCTCTTTCAGCAATTGTTTTTTCTCCTGAACTGGCAACTCTGGCAAACTTCTTCCATTCAGTTTCTGATTCAACAATTGCAATACTTCCTGATCCGTGAATGAACAAAATTGTTCAACATCCATATATTTCCCAGTATCCTCACCTCTCATATACATTTCAAAGTCTTCTTTCTGATCAAAAAATAAATCTAAGAACTCAGTAGTCACAATGGGGTCAGGAATAGTATAATAAATGTGATAGCTGCTCCATCTGTATGCAGAAACTTTTTTACATATTCCAGCTTTTACCGGATTATACAAAATATAACGAAAACATCGTAATAAATAATTTTCATCTTCAATCACTTCACTTTTAAAACGATCCTGAAAAAGATAACCATGTCGTCCATATTTATGATTGAACCACATAGCATAAATAGAAGCAATATGATGAATATGAAAACTTAACTCATCACTTTTTACAATCAGATGCAAGTGATTATCCATTAAACAATAGCAATATACTTTAAAAGACTCACAGACCTGTAATCTCAGAAGATTCAAAAACATTTGCCGGTCATCGTCATCACAGAAAATGGCCATGCGATTTATACCACGTTGAATAACATGATAAACCGCTGTGACTGATCGTTGACGCGCACGCCGAGACATACCGCATAAAATTTTGATATATCAAATTTAAGAAAAAAAAGCCAATTAACAAAATAGCACAAAAGCCCCGTCCCCGTGTGCTAAAATAAAAATTCTATC
>URJC01000320.1 GCA_900548135.1 uncultured Odoribacter sp.
CCCTACATGAGTCCTGGCATACTGGGATTTCCGGTTGACGGCGCTCCGGGGATTGGTAACGTTAGTAAATACACAGGAAGGCCCCAGGAAAACATCGTCTTCACAAGTTACTCCGGTATAAACCGATACATTATTCTGCACTTTCACATTGTTTCCCAAGACGACCTCCGGAGAGATCACTACATTCTGACCGATATTGCAATTCGTCCCGATCACACATCCTGTCATAATATGACTGAAATGCCAGATTTTCGTTCCTTCCCCAATCTGACAATTTTCATCTATAACAGCCGTTTCATGAGCAAAATATTTCTGTTTCATAAATCAGGATTTATAAAATTCTTTGATCCGTTCAATGACAAGATCCTGCTGTTCAGGGGTCATTTCAGTATGAATCGGCAGTGACAGTACGGAATAAGCCAACTGCTCAGCCATGTCCAATGATTCGGCAGCCCGTGTAATAGGCTTAAATGCTTCCTGCTGTTGCAAAGGCAATGGATAATAAATCATCGCAGGAATACCTCCCTCCTCCAGAAACTTCTTCAAAACATCCCGACGGCCATTCAGCACTTTTAAGGTGTATTGATGGTAAACATGAGTGGAATAAGGCATCTCAGCCGGAGTAATTATCCCTTCGACACCACTCAGCCTCCGGGTATAATACTGAGCAGCTTCATAACGTGCAGCACCGTATTCATCCAAATGTTTCAGCTTCACATCCAGAATAGCTGCCTGTAAGGTGTCCAGCCGGGAATTACATCCCAGTACCGAATGATGATATTTTACTTTCTGACCATGATTGGCAATCATCCGGATTTTTTCGGCCAGTTCATCGTCATCTGTCATCAGTGCCCCGCCATCTCCATAGCATCCTAAATTTTTGGACGGAAAAAAAGAAGTGCAACCGATGGTCCCCATAGTTCCGGTTTTCTTTTTGGTGCCGTCTGAAAAAGTATATTCAGCCCCGATTGCCTGAGCATTATCTTCTACGACATATAAATGATGCTCGGAAGCAAATTTAAGAATAGGCTCCATATCACAGCTCTGGCCGAACAGATGCACCGGAACAATAGCTTTCGTCTTGGCAGTTAAAGCCCGCTCTATATTCTTAACGGTAACGTTGAAAGAAGTATAATCCACATCGACCATAACCGGAGTATACCCGAGCAGACCGATCACCTCCGCAGTAGCCACGTATGTAAAAGCGGGGACAACCACCTCATCCCCCGGTTTCAGACCGAGAGCCATCAAAGCAATCTGCAAAGCATCGGTACCGTTACCACAGGGAATGACGTGCTTCACCCGGTTATATTCCGCCAGATGAACAGCAAACTCCTTTACTTTAGGACCATTTATAAATGCGGTTGTGTCCAGCACCTTTTGGATTTCAGCATTTACCTCCTCCCGGATTTTATCGTACTGACCTTTCAGGTCGACCATATTCAATTTCATTACCATACTTTTCCGAATCTTATCTGTCCCAGCCAAAAGGATGTTTTACCAAAGGAAATTTTGCCAGCGGATGATAATCGCCTTTCAAACCGATCGGTTCTGCATTGCGAATCGTATGTACAATATTGATACAGTTACGTACTTCGTCCAAACCAAAGCCTTCTCCGGATAAAATATGTCTGTAACTCTCCGTATGCAACTCGGTAAATCCCTGACTGAACTCAAATTCTTCTCCTTCGATCTGAATGGAACGATAAGTACGTTTTTCCCCCTGCACGGCATTTTCCGGCAGATTATCACCGTTGATACTCAGGAAATACCGAACCCGTGCTTTCTCTAAACCTAAGAAACCAGCTACCCGATCATGACTTTTCACATGTACGATATTCTCCTTCACCGGACCGAAAATCCAGGTCAGCATGTCATAAAAATGAACTCCGATATTGGTTGCTACTCCACCGCTTTTCCGGATATCTCCTTTCCAACTGGTATAATACCAGTTTCCACGGGAAGTGATATAAGTCAAATCTACATCGTAAACTTTATCTTTTGGCCCTTCATCGATACGCTTTTTCAAGGCTTTAATGGATTCGTGCAGTCGGAGCTGAAGAATATTATTAACTTTATGACCAGTTTCCTTTTCCACTTTAGCCAAAGCATCAATATTCCATGGATTCAATACCAGGGGTTTTTCACAGATTACATCAGTGCCCAAGCGTAAGCCATAACGAATATGGGCATCATGCAAATAATTGGGTGTACATACAGAGACCATTTCAATCTGTTTATCCGTACCCTTAAGTTTTGAACAATGCCGATCGAACAGCTCCATTTCCGTAAAGAAAGAAGATTCAGGGAAAAAACTATCCATAATGCCTACACTATCGAATTTATCATAGGCAGCAACCAAACGGTTTCCAGTATCTTTCATAGCACGCAAATGACGCGGCGCTATATAACCGGCTGCACCAATTAAAGCAAAATTTTTCATTTAAAATATTATTAATAATTTAGATAAGTCAGAATTAAAAGAAATTGATCTAAAACAGATATCAGAAGACAATAAGACAATTAAATAAAGCGATCTAACAAAATATCCGTATTCCAGTAATCTTTATGAATATTCGTTTTTACTTGAGTAAGATGCTATAACTAACCCGATTCAGATTTATTTTGTCCAAACCAACAGCCTGCTTTCGCCGGACGTAAAATATTCAGATTCTTTTTCAGGTAAAATAACTACATAGGAAATCTGTCTTTTTACTATTTTTTCAGCCTTTTGAATAAGATTTTGGAAATAATCTGAATCTATATCGGACCCCATAATAACTAATTCTATCACTTCACTATCTTTCCCTTGAGCAAAATCGCCACGAATCCATACTTTTTCAATATCACCGACACGTATGATGACTTCTTCTATAACCTGAGTAATACCACTATGTTTTAAAACCAAACGATGAATATCATTGAAAAGAGGATGATTGGAATTCGCATGATATACTTTTTTATTCCTTTCATTTTCGGCTTTCAGTAATCCGGCACTTTCCAAATGATTCAATTCGAGACGAAGGGCATTCGTCGACTCTCCGAATTCATCAGCCAAACCACGCAAATAAGCTTTTGTTGATGTATTCAGAAAAAATTTAAGCAATAACTTAATACGAGTTTTGGAAGTGATTAAACTATCCAACATATGTTAATGAAATTAAGCTATTCTCTATAGCTTCGCCCGGTAAGTCCCAGTTATATGGGACAGAATTAAATTAGAATGAAAAACAAAATGTGACCTCATTTTGTGCAACAAATTTACTCATTTTGTAAGATAATATCAAATCCAAAACTCTTTTTTTACAGCATTATCCTAAAAATTAATTTAAAAATTTGATTTTCAATTAAATATGATATACTTTATACCAATAGGAACCTCAAATAAATTCTTTCAAATAGTTTTCTATTTAATACCTTCCGATAAATA
>URJC01000321.1 GCA_900548135.1 uncultured Odoribacter sp.
CAGCGGGATGTAACCGTTTTTTTGGAACTTATACTACGGGAGAAAAAGGAAAGATTAATATTAAACCAGGAGGTGCAACAATGATGTTTTGCCCGGATATGGCTTTTGAAGATCAGTACTTGAAAGCTTTACCTCAGGTGCAGAGTTTTGCTGTGAAAGGAAATGAATTGACCTTGAAGGGGGCAGATGGAAAATTGCAGATTATTTATGGTCCGGTGGATACAATCCGTAAAATTGGGGTTGCTAATGATGCTCATGGGTGTAATGAAGCTGCAGGTTACACTTGGGCAGAGGTTCGGCAAAATTGTGTCCGTCTTTTTGAGGATGGTGTGCAATTTACTGCGAATGCAGGCCAGGATTCTACTTTAGCGGTTTATGTCGTATTTGCAACTGATTCTTTAAAAGCTGAAGTATTTATACCTAATCAGGAAAATCATCCGATATTAGACCGTCGTATTTTATCTGCCGGTGGCTATGTTTGGAATCAGGAAGATGATGATACCTATAATGTTCGTCAGTTGAATGGAAAATGGGTAATTGAACAAAGAGGTAAACTTCTATATACTGAAGTTGTGAAGAAATAAAATTCAGATTTGGATTTCAAGGGAGGTATAATCACATCGATTATACCTCTTTTTTGTTTTAAAAACTGTTGGCATTATTTATTTTATTCTCTTATAATAAGGCAGTCTTTCAATAGGAACTGTTATATTTATTGTTTTAGGTCCCCGGAATCTTTTACCTTGATCGTCCTGCCATAGACCGGCAGGGAGTTGTACTGTTCGGGAGGTTCCTCGGGTAATCATGGGGGCAATCAGGTATTTATCTCCTAACATAAATTGATCTTTACAGTTGACAAAACCTTGATGAGGAAAAGCGTATTCCATGTGGCGTATAACAGGCTCTCCTGTTTGTGAAGATTCGTGTGCTACCTGGAGAATATACGCGCCCATTTGTTCATGAAGGTGGGCATATTTCCGGCAGATGTCCAGATGGAGGCTATCCAGAATACGCCATGGAGCTACTGAAAATTGCATCATTGGCATCATAGCATGAACCTGGCAGGAGCGTACAATTAATTCCTGATCAAACTTATCCGGGTCAATGTTCAGGAAAGCACCGAATTGTCCGCCACCTATCATGTCCGGACAAGTATAAAAATGCCCCAATAATCCTGCTGCAACTATATCGGGAATTAACAGAGATACAGCTTTCCACGAGTAGTTTTTATCCCCCAGGCGTTGTACCAGTTCCTGGCCTCCAAGTTTAAAAGAGGTCCGTAGTTCATTGTAAGGAAAATCGAGTCCGATGGCAGCCCATTTTTCTGAGAAAGTACTGGTATTAGCCTGGGGATCATAGAAATGATATTGTCCGGTCATATAACCTACGTCTCCGGCATCAAATTTAAAACCATCAATTCCATATTTTGCTTGTGCTTCCTTTAATTGTTTTTTTAAGAATTCTACGGCTTTAGGGTTAGTAACATCATAACATGCACTCATCCCATTCCACCAGTTGATGATAGCTGGCTGATGTGACCCTTTTTGTTTCAATAGATAGCCTTTGGCCTGTAATTCCCGGAATTCCGGACTGTCTGCCGATACAAAAGGACACACCCAAACCATGACTTTGAAACCTTGGGCATGCAATTTCCTGATCATTCCGGCTGGATCAGGAAATTTGTCGGGTTTAAAATCGAAATTTCCATAATACTTTTGCCAATTGTCGTCTATCATGAAAACTCCGGTAGGAAAACGATTGGCTATGATTTTATCCGCATAATCTAGAATATCCTCTTGGTTTTGATCATACATTAATTCAATCCAGGTGTTATATTGAGGTTTGGAAAAAAATAATTCGGCCGGTAGTTTTCCCGATGGGGGAAAATGTTTTTGTGCTGCAGCCCGATAAGCATCTTTCAGGTTTTTTCCCGCATTAATTATTTGAGGAAGCTCATAATCGGAGCTAATTTTTAAGGTATCATTTTTCATACAAAACCGGAAAGGTTGTTCACTCCAGATATATCTTCCTGCAGATGAGAGCATCAGAGGTACTACCTGATTATTCATATTGTTCCGGCTGAGGTCATAATGAGCTGTTGTGGATGAAAATGGCATTTGATTACCTAGAGCAACAAGACCTCCCCACCATTTTTCGTTAGGTAGCGGGGGGACTTCCAATCGGAAGGTTTGGGCTATAACACCTTGAATGACGGATAATGTAATTATCCCTGAAAACAGACATTTTTTAATGTTCGTCATAATCATTTTATTTCAGATATATTGAGACGGCAAAAATGATAAAAATTTGTTGGGATTGCAATAATTCTTATTTTTATGTTTGTTTTTACCAAACTGTACACTTGTATAATTTAATAAAAATATTAATTTTGTATTCGTAGATAAATTAGGGTTCTGATGAGTCTGTATGATCAATTAAATATTTAAAATTATGAGTAAAAGAGAAAAAAGTATTGAATTGTTAAACCGTGCCGTCAATGATGAATTATTAGCTGTACATCAGTATATGTATTTTCATTTCCGTTGTGATGATATGGGGTTTGATTTGGTTTCTAACCTTTTTAAACGAATTGCGATTCAGGAAATGATGCACGTGGAACAGTTAGCTGAACGTATTTTATTTCTGAAGGGGGAAGTGGATATGAAAGTAAGCGGAGAAGTGAAGAAACTGACAGAGGTAAAAGATATGTTGGAACAGGCTGTAAAAATGGAAAGCCAGAGTGTTGATGATTACAACAATTGGGCAAATATCTGTGCGCAGAATGCAGATTCTGTTTCTAAAAAATTGTTTGAAACCCTTACTGCGGAGGAAGAAGTGCATCAGGATCAATTTGAGACTGAGCTGGATAATCTGGAAAAATTCGGAGCTCATTATTTGGCTTTACAATCTATTGAACGCAGTAAGAGCGTGGCAATTGGGACTCCGGCAGAGTAGATTTGATAGATATTTTGTGCAGAACGATAAATGCCTGTCGGTAAGATGGTGTTTATCGTTTTGTTGTTTTTTGAGATATAAATTAAAATAACGAAAAGATGATAAATCAATTATTTTGGATTGTTCCTGTATGTTCTGTCATTGCTTTGTTTTTTGCCTGGCTTTTTTTCAAAGGAATGATGAAGGAATCGGAAGGGAATGATACGATGAAACGTATTGCGGGTCATGTCAGGAAAGGAGCTATGGCTTATTTAAGGCAACAATATAAGATTGTTGGCATTGTTTTTCTGGTGTTGTGTATCTTTTTTGCTTGGATGGCCTATGGACCGGGGTTGCAAAACGGCTGGGTATGGTTTGCATTTCTAACGGGTGGTTTCTTTTCCGGATTGGCTGGTTTTATTGGTATGAAGACGGCAACTTATGCTTCTGCCCGTACGGCTAATGCTGCAAGCAGGAGCATGAAT
>URJC01000322.1 GCA_900548135.1 uncultured Odoribacter sp.
CTCTGCGTCCTTTATTTCCGGATGATTATCACGCAGAAACTTTTGTACAGGTGACCCTGTATTCTGCTGACGAAGAATCTATGCCGGATGCATTGGCCGGATTGGCTGCTTCTGCTGCTATTGCTGTCAGTGATATTCCTTTCCACGGTCCGATTTCTGAAGTACGGGTTGCCCGGATTAATGGTGAGTTTGTCATCAATCCGACTGCTTCTGCTTTGAAAGAAGCTGACCTGGATATTATGGTAGGGGCCACCTACGAAAACATTATGATGGTGGAAGGCGAAATGAATGAAGTTTCTGAAAAAGAAATGTTGGATGCCATCAAGTTTGCCCATGCTGCCATCAAAGAACAGTGTCTGGTTCAGAATGAGCTGGCAGCTGCTGTTGGCAAGGAAAAGCGTACTTATTGCCATGAAGTGAATGACGAGGAATTGCGGAAAGATATCTGGGATAAATGTTACCAGAAAGCTTATGATGTTGCGCGTCAGTGCAATGCCAACAAACACCTGCGCGGTGAATTGCTGGACAATGTACGGGCAGAATACCTGGCTACCTTGCCCGAAGAAGAACAGGAAGCCAAGAAGAATCTGGTGGCCCGTTACTATCATGATGTTGAAAAAGAGGCTATGCGCCGGATGATTCTGGATGAAGGGGTCCGTTTGGATGGCCGTACGACTGAGCAAATCCGTCCGATCTGGTGTGAAGTGGGTTACCTACCCGGACCTCACGGATCTTCTATCTTTACCCGGGGTGAAACTCAGTCTTTATCCACTGTGACTTTAGGTACAAAATTGGATGAAAAGATTATTGATGAGGCTACTGTTCAAGGAAAAGAAAGATTCCTGCTGCATTATAATTTCCCGCCCTTTTCAACGGGTGAGGCCAAGGCTTCGCGTGGTGTCGGGCGTCGTGAAATTGGTCACGGAAACCTGGCTTTCCGTGCTTTGAAACCGATGATTCCGGCAGATTTCCCTTACACTGTGCGTGTGGTATCTGATATTCTGGAATCTAACGGTTCGTCTTCTATGGCTACCGTATGTGCCGGAACCCTAGCTCTGATGGATGCCGGTGTACCTATTAAAAAGCCGGTTACCGGTATTGCTATGGGATTGATTACCGATAAAGGATGTGCAAAATATGCTATTCTTTCTGACATCCTGGGGGACGAAGATCACTTGGGCGATATGGACTTTAAAGTAACCGGAACCCGTGATGGTATCACTGCCACTCAGATGGATATCAAGGTGGACGGTTTGTCATATGAAATTATGGAGCAAGCTTTGGAACAGGCTAGGCGTGGACGTATGCATATTATGGATATCATCACTGAAACAATGCCGGCTCCCCGTGAAGATCTGAAACCACATGCTCCGCGTATTGTAACTGTCACCATCGATAAGGACCAGATTGGTGCTTTGATTGGCCCTGGTGGAAAGATTATCCAGGATATCCAGGAAAAATCAGGTGCAACCATCAATATTGAAGAAGTAGGTAATAAGGGAATTGTTGACGTGGCTGCTACGAATAAAGAGTCTATTGATATGGCTCTGGCGCGTATCCGTGCTATTGTGGCTAAACCCGAAGTTGGAGAAGTATATGATGGTGTTGTGAAATCGATCATGCCTTTCGGTGCTTTTGTTGAAATATTGCCCGGAAAAGATGGATTGCTTCATGTTTCAGAGATCGACTATAAGCGGATTGAGAAAGTTGAAGACGTATTAAAGGAAGGTGATCATATCCAGGTGAAATTGCTGGAAGTGGATCCCAAAACCGGAAAATTGCGTTTGTCTCACAAAGCTTTATTACCAAAACCGGAAGGTTGGACTGAGCGTCCGGAACGTCCGCGCGGAGAACGTCCGGATCGTGGAGAAAGACGGGAACGCGGAGATCGTGGCGAACGTCACGAACGTGGAGAAAGACGGGAACGTCCGGAACGCCGTGAACAACGTCCGGAAAGAACGGAAGATAGCAGTGAAAATGCTGAATAATATGTTTTTTTAGAAAATCAGGCAGCCATCTGCACGAAAGTGGGGATGGCTGCTTTTTTATAGGGGATGAGGCAATTCTATTCGAGTTTAAAGAATACTGTAGTTCAGGTATTTTTTTGCTATATCATCCAGTGCTTCCGGAGAACCGGTATAATGCCGGGTGGAATGGATATGAGTAAGTGTCTCACCGGGTTTCAGAGCTGCTGCGGGAGAGGAGGATTCCAGTTCATAGAAGGGGCCCATGATACTACCATCTTCCAGGGGCCCATCGTTATAAGCATTCATAACATCGCCCCGGAAAGGTGCCTGTTGATATTCCCACATTGAGTTTACATATACCTTAGGCTGATCTGGTATACTGAATTCTATGATTGTTAATATGTGATTGCTGGCGTCATAAGCTCCGGCCAGCGGGAGGACCATTTCGGGAGGAATTCCGATTTTTCCCCGTTTTTTACCGTCAGCTTTGAATAGTAAGACTTTTCCGGTATCTATCAGTCGGTCATCGGCGATTTTTCCAAAATAACGGTCGTTGATAGCTGCTTTATCGGAGGGACGGTAAGGAATAATGATGGTATTATTTTCCGAGGGGATGAATTGACCCAGCATCCAGATGGAAGGCATACCTGTCGTTGGTGTCCATTCAAAATTTCCGGTATTTGTCAGTCGGTTTTCAGTTCGAAAACTGATAGATTCAATGGCTTCTGGCAGAGTATGTTTTTTTTCTTCCAGGATAACAGTTCTTTCCAGGCGGCAGGATAACAGGGTGCCTGAACAATTTTCCACCGTTGTTTCTTTGGAAAAGGTTGCCGTGGTTTGAGATTGCCCTGTCAATTGCCAGGCTTCTGTATCGATTAAAGCCGGCGTTTGCCAGTCTTCAAAGGCAAAATGGGTGCCCTGTTTGAAGAACAGGGAAAATTGTCCTCCTTCAGGACCTAACCAGAAGCGATCTTCCCCTCCCCAGTTGTTACAATGGGGTAAATGTTTTCCGGAAGAAATCAGGTCGTAATTCAGCCAGCCAAAACTGTGCCCCTTTCCGCCGCTTGCAGTGCTGGTTAATACACGTCCCTGCAAGTCCGGAGATAGTAATAACCTTTGTTTGCCTTGCTGCAATTCCACGATATTCAGGTATTGTTGCAAGAATTCTTTGTCAGATATGTAGTTTTTTATCGGCATAGTTTGTCATTACTTCAGTTAACCTTTATTATTATTTGTTCATTGTTTTCTGATGAACAGAGTAGCTACGGTAACCATAGAAGATAATTACCAGGAAGCAAATCAAAGGCAGGATGAAAGAGGCATTTACTGCCGGTATGCCCCATAGAGTCTGGCAATCGATGATAGCAGCCTGAAGGGGAGGCATGATGGATCCGCCAAGGATAGCCATAATCAATCCGGCAGCACCGAATTTGGCATCATCGCCTAG
>URJC01000323.1 GCA_900548135.1 uncultured Odoribacter sp.
ACGAATGACCTTTGGGTTATGAGCCCAACGAGCTACCACTGCTCCACCCCGCAATTTTAGTCAATACTTGTTCTGTATTGCGAGTGCAAAGATAGGGTATTATTTTTATTTCTGCAAATTTTCTAATAAAAATAATTCTATAAAAAAAGACCAGCAAAATGCTGATCTTTTTTTGTGTAGCGGGGACCCGATTCGAACGAATGACCTTTGGGTTATGAGCCCAACGAGCTACCACTGCTCCACCCCGCAATCTCAGTCAATACCTGTTCTGTATTTTGGTTGCAAAAGTAATGTATTATTGTGATATATCAAATGTTTGGAAGAAAAAATGTTTTTGATTTTTGTTAAAAAAACAATTCCGCTTTGTTATTTTGCCTATATTTGCGTTAAAAGTCAATATTTTTGTTGTAGATGGATCGGATAAAAGGAATTGTATATGGTATTGTATCGTCTTCCACGTTTGGTTTAATTCTGCTTTTTGCTTTGCCAGCTATTCGAGGAGGGATAGGAGTGGATTCTGTGATGTTTTATCGGTTTGGAATTTCTGCCTTGGTGCTGGGATTGTGGTTATTGTTCCGTAAGCATGATCTGAAGGTTAGCGGTAAAGAAGTGTTGACGTTGGCGATATTGGGGATTTTTTATGCTATGACAGCTTTATTACTGACAACTTCGTATTTATATATTCCCAGTGGTATAGCTACAACAATTCATTTTTTATATCCGGTTGTTGTTACTACAATCATGATTCTTTTTTTTAAAGATAAGTTGTCTTTGCCTTTAGTTATAGCTGTTTTGATGGCTATAACAGGTGTATATTTTTTGAGCGGGAAAGGGGAATCTGGTTATATTAGTTTGAAAGGACTTTTATTAGTGCTTACGACAGTGGTGACTTATGCTTTTTATATAGTTGGGGTAAATAAGTCCTGCGTTGCCCGAATGGAAGGGTTGAAACTGACGTTTTATGTATTGCTGTCCGGAGCAGTTGTTTTTGGTTTGAATTTATTGGTGAAAGGTATTCCTTTGGATCCGGTTCCTGATATAGAGCTGGCGATTTATTTGATTTTGCTGGCTTTGATTCCGACTTTAGTTTCTGATTTTACGCTGATTTTATCGGTACAACATGTGGGATCGACAATAACTGCAGTATTAGGATGTATGGAGCCAGTGACAGCTGTGGCAATGGGAGTGTTGGTTTTGCAAGAGCAGCTTGGAGGTGGACAAGTTATGGGAATAGCTGTTATTTTGTTGGCCGTTTCAATTGTGATTTTAGCTGATAGCCATGAGAATATGAGGTTTAAGCGATTGAATCTGATAAAATTATGGAGAAAAGTTTATAAATTTTAGATTGACACTTGTAACAGTTGCCGGATTGTTCTGTGAGTAAAAGTCATAGCCCTGGCTTATTCTTCCGTATTTTTCTATATTTAACTGTTAACATACCGTAAAGTAGAGAAATATTGATTCTAAAAGCTTTATCTTTGATAGAATATAATTTCTAATTTTAATTTATGTTATTAAAAGGTTTAAAGATCGGAAATCTTTCTATACGGATTCCGGTTATTCAAGGTGGAATGGGTGTGGGTATTTCTCTTTCAGGTCTGGCATCGGCTGTGGCAAACGAAGGGGGAGTAGGGGTCATTTCTGCAGCAGGATTGGGTGTGATTTATAAGAATCTGTCTAAAAATTATCTGGAAGCCAGTATATTAGGGCTTAAAGAGGAATTACACAAGGCTCGTGAAAAAACAAAGGGAGTTATTGGTGTAAATATTATGGTTGCTCTTTCAAATTTTACTGATTTGGTGAAGACAGCCATAACTGAAAAAGCTGATATTATTTTTGCAGGTGCGGGTATGCCGTTGAATTTGCCTTCTTTTTTGCAAAAAGATAGTGTAACTCAATTGGTTCCTATTGTATCTTCCGGACGTGCAGCCAAATTAATTTGTGAAAAATGGAAAAGCATATATGATTATTTGCCGGATGCTTTGGTGGTAGAAGGGCCTAAGGCTGGGGGGCATCTGGGATTTAAGAGTGAGCAGATTGATGACGAGCATTTTAAGTTGGAAAATATTTTACCGGAAGTGATTCAGGAAGCCCGTGAGATGGAAGAAAAATATGGTAAGAAAATACCGGTGATTGCTGCCGGGGGCATTTATTCCGGTGAGGATATGCGTAAGATAATGGAATTGGGAGCTGACGGAGTACAAATGGGGACGCGTTTTGTAACGACGGAAGAATGTGATGCATCAGATGTTTTTAAGCAAACCTATATAAATGCTCATGAGGAGGACATACAGATCATAAAAAGCCCTGTTGGAATGCCAGGGAGGGCTATTTTCAGTGATTTTATCCGTAAAATACGGGAAGGGAAAAAGCAACCTAAAATTTGTCCTTTTAATTGTATAAAAACTTGTGATATTTCTAAAAGTCCTTATTGTATTATTACGGCCTTGTATAATGCTTTCCGGGGAAATATGGAAAATGGATATGCTTTTGCCGGAGCAAATGCTTTTAAAGCAACCCGGATCATGTCTGTGAAAGAGACTTTTCGTTCTTTGCTCGAAGAGTTTAATAAGGGAAAGGGCTGAGAGAGGAGTAAGGAACGATACAAGGGTATTTCTATCATTGAGGCGGATTATTTCCGCCTTTTTTTATTGTCTTTCTGTTTATTTGTTTATTTTTGGTAATGCGAAAACGATTGAAAAACTGGGCTTATAAAAATTTGTCCTCATTGTCAGTCTGAGGTGGGAGATCATTTTGATTTATGCTGCAAATAAAAAAGAGAATAGTAGAGTATTTAAATAATATAGCTATGGATAATAAAGTTGTTGGAAGACTGGAGTCTGTTCAGGTTAATCCTTATAATGGTGTGGTTCGGAATGTGCGTGTCAGTAAGTTTCCGGAGAGGGATTACCGGGGGGAGCGAAGGTATCGTACCGTTTTTGGAGTGGGTGAGTTGGAAAGGTTATTCATAGATGTTGAGGTTTTCAATAAAAAGTATGGTGAACCTGCCTGGGAAGGGATACTGACAGTACGTTTGTTTTGTCTGGAAGGACAAAATGCCCGTTGTATAGTAAAGAAAAGCAGTAAAATCAACCTGAATGAGGCTGAATCTTTAGTGGAATATACTGAAGAAGTTGGTGAAAAGGATTTGCCGGAACAGAAGTGGCAACAAGGAACATACCGGATTTTGGCAGATATCGATGGGATGGCAACTCAGTCTGAGGATATTTATATTATACAGGGAAACGGGCTGGTGAAAGAATATTTTCGTTTATTGCATGCCGGTTTGGACCGGAATTGTCAGGAAACTGAAGAAGCTGCACAAAAAAGGGTACATTCTTTTCAGATGTTTGATGCCACTGGGCTTAAGAATATACGATTTTTCCTGATGGCTCAAAAT
>URJC01000324.1 GCA_900548135.1 uncultured Odoribacter sp.
GAACGTACCACCTTCACCGAATCATATTTTATGAAATTGATCAGTGTGTCAAAACTACTTGTATAAGTGCCGTATATACTTTTATATGCATCCTGTGCAGTACGAATGTCTTTCAGACGTTGGCTAACCCGGTCATATCTTTGCTTTTTGATTTCAGTAAATTTCTGGGGAACAATAATACTCTGATAGCATTGATAACCAAGGAATATGATAATCCCGGCAAGAATAATCTGGATGATAAGCTTTTTCATATTTAACGTTATTTTTGTTTGATATTAATGCATAATTTTTTCCGGTCCTGCGATGATGGTTTTTAATTTGTATCTTTACCCCGCAATTCAAACGTTACCAGCACAACACAAAACCTTAATATTGCTCGCAAATTTAGGAAAAAATTTAGATTAAAGACATAATCGGCAATTAAATTTCATGATGATTCAAAAACATTTTGAGGATATTGTATCAAAAAAGTTCGGTTTTGATTTTTCACCGACTCAAAAGGATGCGGTAAGGCTTTTTATGGAATTTTTCTTTGCCCGGGAAGAAGAAGGGCTCTTCCTTTTGCGGGGATACGCTGGTACGGGTAAAACTTCTTTGGTGGCGGCAATTGTTAACACATTGTTAATGTTGGAATATAAGGTGGTGTTGCTTGCTCCTACCGGTAGGGCTGCGAAAGTATTTTCATCTTATGCCGGATATCCGGCTTTCACTATCCATAAAAAAATTTATAGACAAAAGTCAGCTAGTGAGGGGGAGGGAGTTTTTAATCTGGGGTTTAATCCTGGAGCTGAAACCTTGTTTTTTGTTGATGAGGCCTCAATGATTTCCAATATGGATGGGGATAGTTATTTTGGAAGTGGATGCTTGTTGGATGATTTGATTGAGTTTGTTTATAACGGACGTAAAAACCGGTTAATTTTGATTGGTGATGTGGCGCAGTTGCCTCCTGTGGGGGTGGATATTAGTCCGGCCTTGGATAAGGCAGCTCTGGAAGCTGCTTACCGCCTTCATGTAACAGAGGTTAATCTGACGGATATTATGCGACAGGCCCAACAGTCCGGGATCTTATACAATGCAACCCAAGTTCGCGGGTTATTGGGAAGTAAGTCAGAACAGTTGATTTTACGGGCAGGAGGTTTCTCGGATATATTTCAAATCTCCGGTGCTGATTTGCTGGAAGAAATAGATACTTGTTATGGAAAATATGGTGAAGAAGAGACGATTGTTGTGTGCCGGTCAAATAAACGGGCCAATCGTTTTAATGAAGGAATAAGACGTACGATTTTATACCGGGAAGAAGATTTTTGTAGTGGGGACCGGGTGATGGTGGTGAAAAATAATTATTTCTGGGGAATCGGGTATGATAAAATTGATTTTATAGCTAACGGAGATATGGCAACGGTGAAGCGTACCGGGAAACGTATTGAGTTATATGGTTTGCATTTTGTGAAGGCTACCCTGAAAATAGATGGATATGAGGAAGAAATTACAGCTTGGATATTGTTGGACACTTTAGGGTCTGATTATCCTGCTTTGACTTATGAACAGAATCGTGAATTTTATCGTGCTGTAGAAGCTGATTACGCTGATATTCACTCACAACGGAAACGGTTTGAGAAAATCAAAGCCAATGAATATTATAATGCTTTGCAGATAAAGTTTGCTTATGCTGTTACTTGCCATAAGGCACAAGGCGGGCAGTGGGATGCTGTATTCATTGACCAGGGGTATCTGCCTCAGGATATGTTGAATGACGAATATTGGCGATGGTTGTATACTGCAATTACGCGTGCCCGTGAACGAGTCTACTTTATTAATTTCAAAGAAGAATTTTTTGAACAAAGCGGAGGGAAAGAAAAATATTGATTGATCTGTTTGGGAACTCAGCCATTTTTATGGGCGGTTCTGATTTCCTGATAAGTTAAGCATAGGTTTTAAAGATTGGGAAACTCTGTTTTGGAAACTTCTGTTTTTACTTGATTGCCTGAAGTTCCCGATAGTTACAACGGGATCCTTAATCTTTAAAACCTACTGTTATTAAGAGAATTAACTGATCTTCAAATCTTTCATCATAGCATCAATCTTTGCGAATGCTTCTGTTTGTGCTTTTTGAAAATCAGCGATACTTTTCATTGTTGAACGGGCTTCAAAGTAAAATTTGATTTTCGGTTCTGTACCGGAAGGCCGGACAGAAATTTTGCAACCATCTTCCAGGAAAAATTGAAGAACATCGCTGGTCGTTGGAAAATCCATGTCTTTGCTTCCTCCGGTTTTTACATTTATTTCTTTCAAGATAGCATAGTCTTTTTTTACGACAATAGCGCTATTGTTGATGCTTTGGGGGGTGTTGTGGCGGAAAGAGTCCATCATCTCTTTGATTTCCTGTGCCCCGGTCAGCCCTTTACGAACAATGTAAACCATTTTTTCTTGTGAGAAACCATATTCAGCATAAATGGATTTTAATATTCCGAATAAAGTCAGTCCTTTATCTTTTGCCCAGGCGGCAATTTCCGCCATTAAAGAAGTGGAAGAAACTGCATCTTTATCCCGGGTGAATGAACCAGGCATGAAACCAAATGATTCTTCACCGGCACCGATATATCCGTCGGCTCCTTTTTGACGGATCATATCAGCAATCCACTTGAAACCAGTGTATACGTCATAGCAGGGGATGCCATTTTTTTCAGCAATATCTTTGATCAGTTCCGAGGTCACAATTGTTTTTATCGTGTATTCGTTGCCTTTCATCAGACCTAGTTCCTGGCGGCGCCGGATGATGTACCAGGTAAAAATGATGTTGGTCTGGTTACCATTTAGAAGAATCCATTCTCCTTGGTCATCTTTTACAGCAATTCCAATACGGTCGCCGTCCGGATCACATGCCATTGCCAGATCTGCATCGATTTCACGGGCTTTATCCAGAGCCATTTTAAATGCGGCAGGCTCTTCCGGGTTAGCTGAAGCTACAGTCGGAAAATCACCGTCAGTGACCATTTGCTCCGGAATCGTAGTAATGTTGGTAAATCCCCAATTACGGAGTGAATCCGGCACTAATTGATAAGTGGTACCATGTAAAGGAGTGAAAACGATTTTTAAATCATGCTGATGTTGGATTGCGTCCGGAGAAAGACTTAAAGTTTTAATCTTATCCAGAAATTTTTTGTCAAAGTCTTTACCCAGGATTTTAATTCGTTCCGGTACAGCCTGGAACTTGATGTCTGTCACTTTTACTTTTTTTACTTCTGTAATCACGTTTTTATCGTGAGGAGGGACTAGTTGCGAACCATCATTCCAATAAGCTTTGTAACCGTTATATTCTTTGGGATTGTGTGAGGCTGTGATAATAACTCCTCCTTTACAACCTAATTCCCGGATAGCAAAGGACATTTCAGGTGT
>URJC01000325.1 GCA_900548135.1 uncultured Odoribacter sp.
CGTATCGTATTTGTTTCCTGAAAATATTGAGTTCCAAATTCCCCGGAAGGAAGTGCCGAAGCGATCACCAACACAGAAGCCCCTGAACGATGGGCATCATAAACACCGTTAATCAGATGTACATGCCCGGGACCGCTACTTCCTGCACAACAAGCCAAACCTCCATGCAACTGGGCTTCTGCCCCTGCCGCAAATGCCCCTGTTTCCTCATGACGGACATGGATCCATCGAATGCGCCCATCTTTACGAACAGCATCATTTACTTTGTTCAAACTATCGCCTGTCACGGCATATATCCGCTTGACCCCGGCTTCTGCCAGCATATCTACTAATTGTACTGCTATATTTCCCATTTTGTCGTTTTTTCTGTAACAACGTATTTCCCCCGGATTTTGTTCAGATACCGGGAAAAAATTTGGCTGTTAAAAGCTAATTCTATATTTTAGTCTGTTAAGTTGATAAATCAACATGATCACACAAAAAGAATTTTACTTGAAAAGCCGGACACGCGGTTTCCACCTGGTGACAGACGAAATCGCCCGCCATCTCCAGGAATTACCACAGACCGGGATGGTCAATTTGTTCATCCAGCACACTTCTTGTGCCCTGGTTATTAATGAAAATGCCGACCCGGACGTCAGAACCGACATGGCAGCAATTTTTGATCACTTGATTCCGGAAGGTGCCCCTTATTATGAACACGTATCAGAAGGAAAAGACGATATGCCTGCACACGGAAAAAGTGTATTGACAGGAGTAAGTTTAACTATCCCGGTCACCCATGGCCGTTTGAATCTGGGTACATGGCAGGGAATATATCTTTGTGAATTCCGTAACCGGGGAGGACACCGGAAAATTGTAGCAACTATCTGGTCTTAACCAAGTTGAAAGTAATTGTTCCCGGAATCTTGAGAACAGTTACTTTCAGATTTCAGCCTCATTTTCTGGCATCAAGGCGCTTTACAACCTGCCCATAAATGATAAGGGCCAAAGCAGCAACCAAAGCAATCACAGCAAAATAATACCAGATATAATGGGCATTGCTACTGGCTGCCAACCATTCTGTCCGACTGTCAAACAAGCTTTCGTCCGGACAATATTTGCTGAGCAAAAATCCCGACAATCCAAATCCAAGAATAGAAGAGATAAAAGAATGCAAATGGCTGAACCCAAGATATAAGCCTTCTTCTCCTTTAGGGGCCTGCAATGAAAAATATTCCAGGAAACGGGGAGAAATAAAAGTCTCTGCCAATCCTTGAAACACAATCCCCACCACCATCATAAAAGCTACCGGATGCATAGTTAAAATAGTACTCTCCGGATTCAGCATATTACCGGAAGCCATACAAAGGGCAGAAAGAGGCATGATGAACATACCCACAGTCATAGACGTGAGGGCTGTCCGGCGACGCATCAACTGGGTGACCAAATTAACAAACAACACAACCACCAAAGGATTCACGTTTGCATACCAGGACGGGGACGCACCTTCTCCGGCCAAACGAAGGACATATTTAGGCATAGTGGCATAAAGCTGATGTTGTACCATCCAGAAACCTGTAACGATCAGGATAAGAGTTATCAGTCGCCCGTTGGAACAAACTTTTAGCAGAGCTTGCCAGATCTGACGGAAAGTTTTACCTTCACCGCTATGGTTAGCGCTTTTATAAAAGAACCAAATCGCTATCAGGGCCAGAAAAGTCATGGAGGCTGAAAAATAATTCAACGTGATTAACCCTTCATTTCCAAGGGCTTCCCGTAAAGGCTTTACAATTGTCTTTCCTGAAAAAGCACCAATATTAACCATACCATAAAATATAGCAAATCCTTTAGCACGTGTAGACTCTGTCGTTTCCCGGGCAACAGTTCCGGAAATGACACTTTTAATAAAAGCCCCTCCGATGACAATCAGTGCCATAATGGGAATGATTCCGTATTGTAACCCACTTTCAGTTAATCCTTTGAAAGTTGTATGATGGTCATATTCCACCAATCCGGCACTTTCCAGCCAGGTCGGAAACACAGCCAGACCACCGTAGCCAATAGTCAATAAAGTAAAAGCCAATAGCATAGAATTACGGAACCCGATTTTATCGGCTAATGCTCCGGCAAAAGTAGGCAGCAGATAAAGGAAAGCGGAGAAAGTACCTGCGATGGTCGCAGCCTGAATGTCATTGAAACCCAGAATACGGCTCAGATAAAGAGTAATCACAATAAATACGCCGTAATAGGCAGCACGTTCAAACAATTCTACGGTATTAGCCACCCAGAATGCTCTACTGAACCTGATTTTTTCTTTTGGTTTTGCTGTCGTTATCATAAATTAACGGTTATAAGATGAAAAATAATTTAACACGCAGCAAAACTAATAAAAGCTTTGATTAATTTTGGGTGTATGAAAGAAAATGAAATAAAAACAGAGACACATCCTTTGGACCCTTTCTTTCCGGATGGTGCACAAGTGTTAATGCTAGGCAGTTTTCCCCCGCCCAGATCCCGTTGGAAGATGGATTTTTATTATCCTAATTTCCAAAACGATATGTGGCGTATCTTCGGTCTGGTGTTTTTCGAGAACAAAGATCACTTTCTGACAGCAGACAAAAAATCATTCTGTGAACAACGGATACGGGAATTTCTAACCCAGAAAGGCATAGCCTTAACTGATTCCGGGCAGGAAGTGATCCGCCAACAAAACAATGCTTCAGATAAATTTCTGGAAATTATAAAGACCATAGATCTCCGGACAGTACTTCATAAGCTGCCCGGATGTAAAGCTATCGTAACCACCGGTCAGAAAGCAACCGATACGTTATTAAGCCTGATAAAAACAAAACCTCCTCA
Organism: uncultured Odoribacter sp.; assembly: GCA_900548135.1. Lineage (GTDB taxonomy): Bacteria > Bacteroidota > Bacteroidia > Bacteroidales > Marinifilaceae > Odoribacter. The sequence continues at coordinate 2,842 of URJC01000325.1, forward strand.
AGTCGGAGGATACGTCGAAGTGGTTTACGAAAACCGAACCTTACGGCTCTATCGTATGCCTTCCTCTTCCAGGGCTTATCCGAAACCTTTACCGGAAAAAGCGGTCGCGTACAGGAATATGTTCAAGGAATTAGGGATCTGTCCGCTTTAGGATTTTTGGTGAAAAGTAAACAAATTTTTATTCTAGCCGTAAGCCTAAAGCTTAAAATGATGAAAAATGAAAAAAATTACATTTGAAGAAGTCAGGGATAATGAGAGTATCAAATGTTATATTGCTCAGGCAGACCGGGCATTGGCTGCCATGGGATATACAGAACATTCTTTTGCTCATGTAGTGAAAACTGCTCACACCGCAGAAAAAATCCTGACAACCCTGGGGTATCCCGACCGGGTAGCTGAATTGGCCAAGATTGCCGGCTATATGCATGATATCGGCAATGTAGTAAACCGGATTGACCATGCCCAGAGCGGGGCTATTCTGGCATTCCGTTTACTGGACAATATGGGGATGGAGGCAGATGAAATAGCTCAAGTGATCAGTGCTATTGGCAACCA
>URJC01000326.1 GCA_900548135.1 uncultured Odoribacter sp.
GTGGGTATGGATTCTCCTTTTTCAAGGAGGAGATTTCCATGTTGATAATCAGTAACTTTGGTGTCCAGTAAGATTTTGACTCCCATCTGGCTCAGAAACTGTTTGGCTTTCTCTGATGCTTGTTCGGACATGACGGCCAATAAGCGTGGATTGCCTTCTATCAGATAGATGTTTAATAAAGAAGCGCTTAGGTCAGGGTAGTCTTTTTGGAAGACATAGTGTTTCATTTCTGCCAACGCACCGGCTATTTCAACTCCGGTGGCTCCTCCGCCCACAATGGTGATATTCAGGAGGCGCTGGCGTTTATCCGGTTCATTTTCAGTCAGGGCTTTTTCCAGATTAACCAGCAATTTAGTCCGTAAAGCCATGGCTTCAGTGACACTTTTCATTGGCATGGCCTGAGCTTGTATGTTTTGCATACCATAAAAATTAGTCGTGGTACCTGTTGCTATAACGAGGTAATCGTATTGAATCAGACCGATGTCGGTTTCCACTGTATTATTTTCCGGTACTACTTTCAGTACTTCGGTCATGCGGAAATGAAAATCCGGAAACTTCCGAAAATCTTTACGGAAAGGAAATGCAATAGAACCGGCATTCAGTCCTGCCGTTGCCACCTGATAAAGTAAAGGCTGGAACTGATGATAATTGGTACGATCGAGCAGTACAATTTGAAAACCGCTTTTACGGAGATGGTCGATTACTTTTAAGCCTCCGAATCCTCCTCCGATGACTACTACTCGTTTGTTATTTGTTGCCGGTATGTTAGGAGCCATTTTATTGAATTTTACTTTATATATACGGATAATCAGAACGGAGGTTTATATGAAAAATGCCGGAAATAAATTTTATTCCCGGCACCTATAATATGAAAAATGGCATTCAACTTATTCCACCGTATTGGCACTTCCTAATACGTTGATTAGTTTGTGTTTGTATAATTCACGCAAAGAGTCACGAGCTGGGCCCAGGTATTTACGGGGATCAAATTCTGCCGGTTTAGTTGCAAATATTTCTCTTACAGCTGCTGTCATAGCCAGACGTCCGTCTGAGTCAATGTTAATTTTACAAACTGCTGATTTTGCTGCTTCCCGCAATTGGTCTTCCGGAATACCGATAGCATCTTTTAGTGCCCCACCATATTTGTTGATAATAGCTACTTTATCCTGAGGTACAGATGAGGAGCCATGAAGCACAATCGGGAAACCCGGAATACGTTTTTCAACTTCTTTCAGAATATCGAAACGCAAGGGAGGGGGAACCAAAATACCGTCAGCATTGCGGGTGCATTGTTCCGGTTTGAATTTATTTGCACCATGGGAAGTACCGATTGAAATAGCTAAAGAATCCACTCCGGTTTTTTTCACGAAATCTTCAACTTCTTCTGGACGGGTATAAGTGTGATGTTCAGCAGAAACTTCATCTTCAACGCCTGCTAATACACCTAGCTCACCTTCGACAGTTACATCAAACTGATGTGCATACTCTACTACTTTTTTGGTCAAAGCTACATTTTCTTCATAAGAAAGATGGGAACCATCGATCATTACTGAAGAAAAACCCATATCGATACAACTTTTGCAAAGCTCAAAACTATCACCATGATCCAAATGGAGAGTAATGGGAATATTTAAACCTAATTCTTTTGCGTATTCTACAGCTCCCTGTGCCATATAGCGGAGAAGGGTTTGGTTTGCATATTTACGGGCACCACTGGAAACCTGGAGGATTACCGGTGACTTACATTCAACAGCAGCCTGGATGATGGCTTGCATCTGTTCCATGTTGTTAAAATTGAAAGCAGCAATTGCATATTTACCTGCCATTGCTTTCTTGAACATTTCCCTGGTATTTACCAGTCCTAATTCTTTGTAGTTTACCATTGCTTGTGTATTTGATTGTTATTCTGGTTTCAAAAGTAACTAATTCTGTATTAAAAATGACATGAATCAGGATAAATTTCTGTTTATAACGCTACCGGTCCTTTTAAAATTCAATTTATTTTGTTATTGTTTTTTATGATGGGTTATTGGGGAAAAAATAAGACTGGTTTCAAGACCAGTCTTATCAGTAAGATTTTTATTTTCTTTGTCCGAAAATTCTTAAGAGCATAATGAACAGATTGATAAAGTCGAGGTAAAGACTCAGTGCACCGCATATAGCTAATTTTTGGGTGTGTTCATTGTCTTCGGTGTAAACCAGTGCCTTTATTTTCTGGGTATCGTATGCAATCAGCCCAATAAATATCAACACGCCGGCATAGGTGGCAATCCAGTAGACCGTTTCGCTTTTCAGGAAAATATTGACTATGGAAGCGATGATAACTCCGATCAAAGCCATCATTTTGTCAGGTCTGATTTAGTGAAATATCCGTAAACGCTCATTACAGCAAATGTTCCGGCCGTAATGAAGAAGGTGGAGGCGATAGAGGCTGCTGTAAAGGCCAGAAAATAAATCGAGAAAGTCATACTTGTCAGGACAGAGTACAACATAAACAGGCCTGATAAAGTAGGTAGACTGAAAGAAGTTACTTTGGCGGAAATGGCCCATACCAGACCAAATTGTGCTATCAGTAATCCCCAGAAGAAAACGCTGTTGGAAAAAATATAATTCAGCAGACGGGGACTACCTGCAACTAAAGTTGCGGTGGCTCCGGTTAATAAAAGGGCTGTACACATCCAGATATATACGCTTCTGACTAAAGTGTTGGTTGCAACGGCTGTTGTTTCGTATTGTTTTGTACTTACTTCTGTGTTGTAATTCATATCATTAATTTTAGGTATTAAAACAAGGTTCAAGAGGGTGTTTACCACTGGATTTCATTCAATCCGTGTTCCCGTAAATATTGGTTTGTGCGGCTAAACTGGTGATTACCAAACCACCCTCCCCGGTTAGCCGATAAAGGAGATGGATGTACACATTTCAGAACCAGGTGTTTGTTGGTATCGATAAAGGCACCTTTACGTTGGGCGTAGGAACCCCAAAGTAAAAATACCAGATGCTCTTTTTTCTCGGCAATGAGCCGGATGACTGCATCTGTAAAAGTTTCCCAACCTTTGTTTTGATGGGAACCTGCTTGATGTGCACGTACCGTAAGAGTTGCATTCAAAAGAAGTACTCCTTGGTCTGACCATCGTTCCAGGTTACCGGAAACGGGGATAGAAATTCCCAGATCATCGTGAATTTCTTTAAAAATATTCTGTAGGGATGGAGGTTGTTCAATTCCTTCCGGGACTGAAAAACAAAGACCATGAGCCTGACCGGGACCATGATAAGGATCTTGTCCTAAAATGACAACTTTCGTATTATTGACTGTACAATGATTGAAAGCGTTGAAAATTAATTTGCCCGGAGGAAATATCCGGTTATGGGCATATTCATTTTTT
>URJC01000327.1 GCA_900548135.1 uncultured Odoribacter sp.
TGAATGTCTCTTGTGATTACCTGGCTTATCCCAACGGTGTGTATCCGGCAGGGGATGTTACCGTATATGCCCGGAAAATGGCGGAAAAAGCAGGATACAAACTTGCCTTTACAACGGTGACAGACCGTTTGAGGGCTGATACGGACCCTTATCTGATGCCTCGTTGTGCTGCCCGTTTTGAAAAGGAGGATTTTATTATGAAATTGGTGTTAAAGCCTAAATTAGCATGGAAATAAAACATATTTTGGTGATTCGTTTCCGAAGAGTCGGTGATTCGGTGTTGGCAACAGCTTTGTGCCGTTCTCTCAGACAAAGCTTTCCACAGGCGCAAATCGATTACGTATTAAATGAGAATATAGCTGTTTTGTATGAAAATCACCCTGATATCGATCGGGTGATTACCTTTAGCGACCGGGAGAATCATCATCTGCCCACTTATATCCGTAAAGTCCGGCATATCATGAAGTCTACCTCGTATGATATTATTATCGATATGCGAACTACTGTCCGGACCCTGTTGTTCAGTCTGTTTTCTTTGCATACTCCCTTTCGGATTGGTCATTTCAAGAAGTATAGCTGGGGGTTGCATAATTACAGAATAAAAAACAAGGCAGGGCATTTATTGGGGATCGTTCAACAAAATCAATTGTTGTTGAAGCCTTTGGAAAAATTGACCACTTTGTATTATGCTGATGAATTTACGTTGTATGTGGATGAGGGGCAATGTCGTAAATTCAGGGAATATATGGTGAGGGAAGGAATTGATTTTAACCGGCCTGTTATTTTGGCTGCGGTGACTTCCCGGGAAGCCTATAAGGTGTGGCCTTTGGACCGTATGGAGGAAATATTAAGACGGATAATCAATCAGTTTGATGCACAAATCATATTTAATTATGCGGGGAGTGAAAAAGATTTTGCTATTGCCCTGCATCGGCGGATGGGTATGCATTCCAATATTTTTACTTGTATTGAGGCGAAGAGCTTGACGGAATTATGTGCCTTGACGCGTAATTGTGATTTTTTCTTTGGGAATGAAGGCGGACCCCGGCATATATCCCAGGCCTTGTCGGTTCCTTCATTTGCTATTTTTGCTCCCGGTAATGCGACTTCCAATTGGTTACCCGGTGACCGTTCGCGTTATCATGGGATTGGCCCTGAAGAAATCCGGCCCTTGCAAGCGGGAGAAAACCTTAGGGATCCGGAACGTTTTAAATTGATTACAGTTGAACGGGTATGGGATGAATTATTTCCCATGTTGGAGAAGTATTTTTACGGTAAGAAAAGGATTGAAAAATCAGAAGTTATTTCTTCTTCCGGCAAAATTTCTTTTTGATTTTTTTCCCTAGTTTCCGTCTGGCTACACAGATCATCCGGTAGGGAAGCTTGATGAACATATTGAATACATTGGTACTGCCTTGGATCGTAATATCCAGACCGTATTCTTTTAAAGAAAGAGAGGAGAATATGGGATAATACTTGATGCGGGTGGTGAGGCGCATGTCGTTACTGACATTATTTTGATGGACGACTTCCATCCAGTAGTAACCTTCTTTGATATCAATTGTTTTCAGATACCTGCGGGCATCTCCGTGAAAATAGGATTCAATGGTTTTGAAATCAGCATTATTCCTTTCCACTAAGGTGAGGAAATGATTGTGTGGGTAGACCATGCGTAATGCGATATTCAAGTCGGCAAAATATTGCAGTCCTTTGTTAAAGCTGTACAACGCTTCTACCGGATCAGCAGTAACCAGTGCCTGGATTTTTTCGATCATATGATGTTCCAGGGCATCATCATTATCCAAATTGGTGGTAATGATGTATTCATCTTCCGGAGTCAGGTATGGGAGGATGATTTTTTTGATATTAGTACTCCATTCTTTAGCTTCTGCTTCTGTAAAATAGTGGGCCTGGAACGAGGGACATTCTGCTTCGTAACGTTTGATATATCCTTTGTATTTTTCCGGGGTATCCGTGTCAAATAGACAAAGCCATATAAAATTGCCGGTGCTTTGATTTTTTACAGAAGGATAACAGTATTTCTCAAACAAGCTGAACCTTTTATCAAGCCATTCGGGAGTTAAAGTTGGTATATTTTTTTTATCACTGGGCCATAATCTTAAATTGAAAAAGGTAACTACAAAATGTTTTATTGTGGTCATGGTTGTTTGGTTTGAAATAATATGCAAATATATAATTTAAATTGTCACATTCGCACAATTTCTATTGGGCTTATGGCTGTTGTTTAGGAGGAAAATGCAATGAACCCGGGTTTAAAGTATAGAATTGTATCCGAAATTGATAGAAGGGTAAAAAATATATCATTATATTTGCGTCAGAGATCAAAGTATTGTAGTTATCAGGCAAATTGCAAACGTATGGAATCGCAAAAAATAAACAGGATAAAAGTTGTGTTAGTGGAGAATGGTAAGACCGGAAAATGGTTGGCCGAACAAGTTGGAAAGAACGAAGCCACCGTTTCACGATGGTGCTCCAACAAGATGTAACGGATATAGGAATGCAGACAGAAGTCGGAAAGATTGCAGGACTTTTGAATGTAGACCCTCGCCAACTGATTAATGGCGGCAATAATGATTGATTATGGCAAAGAAAACGACAAAGAAAAAAGAGGAAAATTCTCTCAATCTTGAATCCATATTGTTCAACTGCCGCGACTATCTCCGTGGCAGTGCATCGCTCAATGACAAGCGCGATGTTATACTTACGCTTGTGTTTCTCCGATTTATCGGTGAAAAATTTGATGATGCCCAAGCTGAGATGCGCCAGCTATGTATTGACCGAGGGATTACTGACGAAGATAAAATCGCAAGATTCCTCGATTCTCCCTCTCGTTACAAAAATATAGTGTATGTGCCGGAGGCTGCGCGTTGGTCTATGCTCATCAATGTGCCGACTTCCGACCTTGTTGCTGCGCTTGACGATGCTTTGCAGGCAATCGAAGACAGCGGAGATACGCTTAAAGGTTGCGTAAAACTCAGCTTGTTCACCTCTGTAAAAATCCAGCCCAACGAACTTAAAAAGGTCGTTGATGAGGTAAACAAGATTTCCCATAAGGTCTTCGGCGAAGAGAAAGACTTGATTGGCCGTGTCTATGAATATTTCTTGAAGTCGTTTGCTGTAAATGCGACTAAAGAGGATGGCGAGTTTTACACTCCACACGATATTGTGGAACTTATCGCTGCCTTTATCGAGCCATTCGATGGCACTCTCTACGACCCATGCTGTGGCTCCGGCGGCATGTTTATCCAATGCGCTAAATATGTCAAGGCAAAGCAGGGTGACATTACAGCAGTCAATGTCTTCGGTCAGGAGAAAGAGGACTCCACTTTCCGCCTCGCCAAAATGAATTTAG
>URJC01000328.1 GCA_900548135.1 uncultured Odoribacter sp.
CCGGGTAGCCAACATCGAATTGGCAGCATATTTCGTCATCTCTGCCGAAGGAATATCCATAAAATAAATCGGAATATTATTCAGTATAAAAGCATGGTAAAGACGTTCCATCACCTTACGGGCACGTTCAGATTCAACTCCGACCACAACCCTGTCAGGCCTCATAAAATCGTTCACCGCATCTCCTTCTTTAAGGAATTCCGGATTTGAAGCTACATCAAACCCTATCTCCACACCCCTCCGTTCCAATTCGCCCCGGATAACCTCTTTCACTCTCTGGTTTGTGCCAACAGGAACTGTTGATTTAGTCACGACTACGGTGTAATCCTGTATCAATGCTCCGATTTCACTGGCCACTTCTAATACATAATGCAAGTCAGCGCTGCCATCTTCATCAGGAGGAGTACCCACGGCAATGAACACTGCATCGGCATCCACCAGAGCCTCCTGCAATGATGTGGTAAAAAACAACCGTTCATTTTCACGGTTTTTCGCAACCAATTCAGCTAAACCAGGCTCATATATCGGAATCCCTCCCCGGTTCAGTTTTTCTATTTTAGATGCATTCACATCAACACAAGTCACAGTAACACCGGTTTCTGCCAGACAAGTCCCGGAAACCAATCCAACGTATCCTGTGCCGACAACAGCTATTCTCATAAAAAAAGTTTTTAATCACTATTACATAGTTTGCAAAGTTACACTATTAATTGGATTAGACGAAATCCCCCAATACAAAGTTGCATTTAAATTGTGGTAATTACATTTGCATTATCCTCTGAAATCCAAACATTATTCTTATTTTTGTGTAAATGATCCCTAAACTCAAACCATATGGCACGTCAATATTTTTTCTTTCTGGTTGTCTTATTCACAACCTTGTTCACCGGATGTAAAGACAAACAACAAGCTGATTTCAGTAAGTACATATCAGGATATACCAGTGGGGTGCTCAAATCCTCCTCCTCTGTCTGTATTTATCTCAGTCAGGCTCCGGATAAAAATTTCCGGCCGGGTTCGGCCCTGCCGTCCGGTCTGCTCACCCTATCCCCGGCAATCAAGGGTGAAACAATATTAAAAGATGACCATACCGTTGAATTTATCCCCTCCGAACCTTTCCGGAACGGAACCAATTATACGGCAAACTTTCACCTGGGGGCACTTTGCAAAGTACCTGAAAAATTCAGTCATTTCCGTTTTCAGTTTGATATTGTTCCTCTGACTGTTGTTTTTGAGCCAGGAGAATTAAAAGCAGAACCGGACGATGAAAATGCCTTGCAATACCAGGGACTGTTACAAAGTTCAGACCAAATCGATGCCTCGGAAATAGAAAAAATGGTGTCAGCCTCTTACCTGGGCCAGACACTCATCCCAGAATGGGATCACAACCAAAACCTTCACTATTTCAACATCCGTCACCTGGCTAAAGCAGAGCATGAACAAGACCTGACATTAAATTTCAATAAGAAAGTCCAAAACAATCAGACTGCCACGATCCAAATCCCCGGAATCCATAATTTCACCATTTTAAATGTTAAAGTATCCGATTCTGACCCGGCAGTACTGAGTGTGTTCATGTCAGAAAACCTGGATCCGGAACAGGATATAAGAGGCTTAGTTGCAATTCAAGGCATAACACTGAATAATTTCAAAATCGAAGATAACGTTATCCAGGCCTACCTCCCCTCTTCCAACAATAAAAGCGAAGCAGAACTTAGCATCTATCCTGGCATACGCAGCCTTTCCGGCAAAAGCTTACAAACAGAATATCAAACCACGATCCGGCCACATTCCACCCACCCCGAAGTCCGCCTGATAGGCAAAGGAATCATCGTCCCGGACAACAATAAAGTATTGATTCCATTTTCTACCATTGGTTTGAAAGCTGTCGATCTGGAAATCATACAAGTACTCAATCAAAATATGAACTTTTTCTTTCAGGAAAATTCATATGACGGACACACAGAATTGGTACGGACAGCACGGCCTGTCTTTATGAAAAAAATTGACTTGCTCCGGGAACATCCCCATATTGACCCTGATAAGTGGAATGATTTCACCATCAATCTCGCAGAACTCGTAAAACTGGAAAAAGGAACAGTCTATCGTTTTCGCTTAAAATTCAAAAAATCATATACGACCTTAGCCTGTGCCGATGAGGCCCCGGATTCCGATTATGGGACAACAAACTGGAATGGCGATGGCAGATACTCTTACTACAGTGAATATGATTATCCAAGTGGATATGAATGGTCGGAAAGAAATAATCCCTGCCACGTATCTTACTATGTAGGTGAACGCTTTGCCTCCCGGAATATCATCAATACGTCTTTAGGCCTGATGGCTAAACAAGGTGCCGGCAATCGTTATTGGGTCTGTGTCTCTGATTTATCCACAGCAGAACCTATATCCAATTGCAAATTAACCCTTTATAACTATCAGAATCAGAAAATCGACTCTGCTGAAACGGATAAAAATGGTTTTGCCAACCTGCATACCAACGGAAAAGCATTCATCGTACTGGCTCAAAAAGACAACGACCGCGCCTGGTTAAAACTTTCAGATGGCAATGCTCTCTCGCTAAGTAATTTCGATGTCAGCGGACAACACGTTCAAATGGGAGTCAAAGGTTTTATCTATGGTGAAAGAGGAGTATGGCGTCCAGGAGATGAAATTTACCTTTCTTTGATTCTGGAGGATAAATTAGGAATTCTTCCGGAAGGACATCCCATCGTAGCCCAATTAATAAATCCCAATGGGCATATCACGCAAACACGCCAAGACCATATCAGTAAAAACAACATCCACTGTTTTACATTTAAAACTGCTGACGATGCTCAAACTGGTTATTGGAATGCTATTTTCCGTATAGGCGGCCTCACTTTCCGCCAAACCCTGCGAATTGAAACCATTAAACCCAATCGTCTGGCCATACAAATGGAATTCCCCAATGAAAAAATCATCGGAACAGGTATTCCCGGTTCTACCATAAACGTAAATACCCGCTGGCTCAATGGTGCACAAACTTCCGGTCAAAAGGCAATCACTGAAGTAAAATTATACAACGGAAATCAAGGATTCCCGAATTTTCCGGACTATTCTTTCTCAGACAAATCTAAGTATTTTGAGCCCCATACCGAGACTTTATTCGAAGGACAAACGAATAGCCAGGGGAGTTTCTCTTTTCATATCAATCAACTTAAAACTGATAATGCCCCGGGAATGCTGAATGCTATTTTCACGACCCGTGTTTTTGAGCATGGAGGAGATTTCAGCATCAGTTCACAAAGTATACAATATTCCCCTTATGCAGAATATGCTGGCATCCGTCTGCCTGAAACAGAAGACAACTGGTACCCAACCCATAC
>URJC01000329.1 GCA_900548135.1 uncultured Odoribacter sp.
CTTGTTGATCCTTTTTTCATAAAAAATAAGGATTTCGGACTGATTTTCAGTAAGAAATCCTTTTAGTTTTAAATTGATTTAAAATCCATTTTTAGAAGAGGATAGAGTATTTTGGGTTACATAAGGAAGGAAATTGAAAAAATATCATATTAGGAAAAGAAAAAAGGAGGACTGTTAACTTTTTACTGTTAGATAGTCCCGTGTTACTTATACTTAAATTTGTTTTTCTGAAGATTTTAATCTTAATTTGTATGAAATTTATATCGTGCTGTTTTTGAGGTGATTGACTAAAGCCTGAAACGTGTTGGAACCAGAAAAAATCAATAGAACGACTTATGAAAGTATTCATAGTTTTATTACTTTTTATTTTATGTATCCAGACCTTACCGGGAAGAGGTGACAATCGGAACCTCGCACTTTGTCTGGATGGCCATGATAACAATATCCGGACTGGAATGGATACAATCCGGACGAATTGGACCTTGGAAGCCTGGATTAAAGGCGATAATGATGCCTGGCAAGATATGGAGGTATTGATTGGTGGCGGAGAATATAGTGATATCAATATTGCAGACAATTTTCCCCTAGTTCTTAAAAAAGGTCGTTTACATAGCAATGGGGTAAATCTGACGGCACCCGATAGTCTGGACAGCAATTGGCATCACGTAGCAGCAAGTTGCAGTGAAGATGGGACAAGTTTGTATATAGACGGACAAAAAGTAGCACAAACCTCAGCGACCACTTATATTTTACCGGGAACCATAGGAGTTGCAGATATAAAACACACCTTTGGGGGACTAATAGATGAAGTGAGAATCTGGAGGGCGTCACTTCCGGCAGAAACTATCCGGCAATGGATGAATCGTCCCCTTGAAGCAAAACATCCGTTTTATCCTCAATTGAAGGGGTACTATACTTTTGATGATATGCAAACCGAAACGGCGTTGAATTGGGTAGGACACGGACATCAAGCTTATCATTTACGTAATGGCCGAAATGATTACAAAGGTACATTGCCATTGGCTTATGCCGTACCTAATGATAATCCCTCTTTTATCAATCCTTATCGTCGGCAACATTTATTCAATGCCGTTGAGATACAAAGTGAATGGGATGCAGATCAAGGTACCGAAGGAAATCAAGTTTTAAAATTGCGTATTGCCGTACAAGGCTCAGGGAAACCGCTAAGATTGAATGAATTATGTCTGGATTTATCTGGAACGGATTGCTTATCAGATATCCAAAGAGTGCATGTTTACTATTCCGGACAAACGGCCCGTTCTTCCATCCGAAAAGAAATATTCGGGTCTGCACGAAAACCCGAAAAAATGATGCTTTACAAAATGGATAAGCAAGGTTGGCAATTATCTCCCGGCATCAACTATTTTCTGGTCACTTTTGATCTCAATCTGGAAGCCAAATCCGGAAATATTTTAGATGCCAAGGTAAGTTACTTTAAATTGAACCGGAAAACTCATTTCCCGGAAACAGATCAGACCTGTGAAAAAAAACGGGTAACTGTTAATAGTAAACTTCATCCTGAGACTTTCAAGGTTTTGCAATGGAACATTTGGCATGGCGGAATACATTTGGGTAACGATGGTCCCGACCGGATCATTGAACTCATACGGAAATCACGTGCTGACATCATCACCATGCAAGAGGCGTATGGCAGTCAGGAGAAAATAGCCCAAACTCTGAATTTCCATTTGCAAACCGCTTCCAAGCAAGCTAATTTGGCTCTTTATAGTCGGTTTCCCCTACGTCATTTACCTGCCTCGGAACCCTTTAAATCCAATCCGGCCATCATTACTCTCCCGAATAAACAGGAAATATTGGTCAACGGATGCTGGCTTTACTATGCTTATCGGCCGGAATATACCGCAGGGTATATGAATACTGGAATGAATCCTGAAATTTGGGTAAAAGAAGATTCCATACTGGCATTGAGGGATATTCGGAATCTGATCACCAAAGACATCAAGCCTTATTTAAAATCCGATGATTTGCCGGTAATCATCGGCGGAGATTTCAACAGTTGTAGTCATTTGGACTGGACGGAAGCGGCTAAGCATTTACATATGGACTATGGCCCGGTTAACTTTCCTGTATCACGTTATATGTATGAGAATGGATATAAGGACAGCTTTCGGGAAATTAACCCAGATGAAGTCAGCTATCAGGGTGGGAGTGTTGCTGTTATCTATGGGCAATTACAAATGTCTCGGATCGACTTCATCTATTACAAAGGTGCTATTCAAGCTCTTTCTTCCAAAATCGTACGGACAATGCCTGAAATTGATGATGTATGGCCTTCCGATCATGGAGCAGTTATTACTGTATTTAAATTGAAAGACCATAGTTTCTAAGCCTTAAAAAATATTTTTTTAGTTTGGGTGGCTTATCCAATATCTATGCCCAGAATTTTTTAGTTACCTGGTCTGAAAATAAATGTTCAGGGTAGCATGTTCGGCATTTGTATCAAAAAGTGGGGTTGAACAGGCGGCCTTTAACGGGGTATAGCCGTGATCCGGAATGTAAGGATAGTAACTTAAGGTCAAGGCTCTGACAATGAAAAAAGAGGGAAGGAGGAAATAATCGGGCGGAATAGATAATTCCCCGGATGTTCTACCCGGGGGATTATTATATTCAGATTGGATATTATTTCAGATTGGCAATATCTACTTCAATTGCTGCCGGATAAAGGCGTGCAGGATCGAAGAAGGCGGCGCAGCTGTTTACCATATTTTGGAGCTCCGGTTTGACTTTTCCTGCGAATGCTTTCTTGCCGTTTACGGTCAGGGTGACCTTTTTATTCAGGTCCACCAATTCTTCATTGAGGTAGATCACTACTTTTCCTTTGGTTGCAGGTTGGTAACTTTTTTCAAACTTAAGTTCAATACCCCAATTCGGATCCTTTTCTATTGTTTTGTAAGTCACGACGTCTACTTTGAGGGTGATTTCGTTTCCTTTTATATTCATTTCATAATAGGTCCTGGATTGGTCATTATCGTTTGAATGTTCTTTCACAACCAGATTGTAGAATCCTTTGCGGTAGAGTCCGTCCATTTCAAAATTCTCCCAGCTGACAAATTTGGGATAAGGATTACGGGTATATTGTTTTAACCAGGGAGTTGTTTTCCTGTAATCAATGCCGTGGCCCATTTCCGGAATTAGTTCAATCCGGTGGATAAAACTTTCCGGAGATTGTTTTTGTAATTTTTCAAATTCGTCTTTGGTGTATTGGGTCAATTTATTCCGGTAGAAACCGAAATCTTTTGCTCCGGTCAGGAAAGAAAAGGCAATGTTCCTGCAATTTTCAACTGGTGCATTTTTCAGGGGTTCTCC
>URJC01000330.1 GCA_900548135.1 uncultured Odoribacter sp.
GGGTGATAATTAGGAATAAAGTCCAACAAACGGTCCGGATCAAAATGATCTGCCCTCACTCCTGCCCCTACCTTTTGCGCATCCCAAGCATTACATTCCTGTTCAACATGCACAGGAACCATCAATACAGGTTTGCCAAGATATAAAGCTTCACATACAGATTCAAAACCAGCAGTTGTCAAGTAAGCCTTGCATCCTCCCATATAACGGATAAAAGTAACATCATTGATCTGATGTAAAATCAGGTCAGCAGATAATGCATAAGTATCTGCTATTCCGGTTCTGTCCCAGAAAAAATGGAGGGGTACTCCCTGATGTTGTCTGGACCAATATTCCACTTCTTTTACATATCCACTGTTCAGCATATAGCCCAACAAATAATTCCCTTGCCTCACAGAACACTCTTTTATTTCCCGCCGGATTAAAGGAGGAACTACCGTGATTTTTCCGTCCTCATCATTTTCTTCCGGATAAAAAGATAATGCCAGACGGCGTACTGCCCCGATACTTGTCAAACGGGAGAATAAGCGAAGTAATGCCAATTGTAAACGGGAAATATGTCTGGGAAATTCAAAACCGGGGTGAAGAAACAGGTATTGGTGTCCTATGCAAACCTGAGGTACCCCCGGTGGCATAAGAAGATAAGTAAAACCTGTCAGCAACTCATAAAAATTAATAACAATATCGGGTTGCAATTCCGTAATCTTCCGGCGGATCATCTTTATACTCCGGTAAAATACAGGCCATTTACATACATTAGCCATCACGCTTTTCACCAGGGACGGCTGTCTGTTCTGTGGGGAAGGCAAAAAATCAGGACTTTCAAAAGTAGATACCGGAGCCCCTATTTTTTGTAAAAAGAAATCAGGTAAACGCCTTCCCCTGCATTTTCCCACCAATACCCCAACAACCTGATCTCCGCAGTTCCGAAGCATTTCACTCAATACTAAAGCCTGGGTAAAATGTCCCCTTCCTTCTCCTTGCACAACAAATAAAAACCTCATATCAGGAAGCTCTTTCCAGGACTTTCAAACAACACCCATCCAATTGTTTTTCCTCCTGGCTGTATTCATAGATTTCCCAATGCCCGTCCGGATATTCCATTAAAGCACTTAAAGATTCAACCCAATCCCCGGAATTTAAATAATGCACTTTCCCATAATATACGTCCGCATATTGATGTATATGTCCGCATATAATGCCGTCAAAATGTCTCCGTTCAGCCAAAGAAGCCAAAGCCTGCTCAAAATCAGAAACATAAGAAACAGCCGATTTCACCCGGTGTTTAATGGATTGGGAAAAAGAATAATACGGCTTACCTTTTTTCCTCCTCCGATCATTCAACAGCTTATTCAGCCACAAAAGAAAAGTATATCCATAATCCCCTAACTTTGCCAGCCAACGCATATTGGTCGTAATATGATCAAAGATATCCCCATGGGTGACATAATAACGACGCCCATTCGAATTGTGGATATAATCACTGACAATACGAATATTCAAAATATTCAAAGGAACAAGCTGATCCAGAAAATCATCATGATTACCCCTGACATAAATCACCTCTGTACCATGATTTTCCATCATTTTCATGACCACTTTAATCAAATCGGTATAGGATTGTTTCCATTTTCCGAAAGGGTTACGCTGTAACTTCCATCCATCAATAATATCCCCGTTTAAAATAAGTTTATCACAATCTATCCCTTTAAGGAAAGTAGTTAATTCCTTTACTTTAGAATGTTCGGAACCTAAATGCACATCCGAAATAATCACTGTTGCCAATTTTAACCTTTGAGTCATAATTCAGTCTTTTTACTTATACAAAGTAAAACTGCAAATATGAAGAAATCATTGAGAGACGATGAAGTATTTGTTAAGCAAAAACAAGGATGGAGTATTAGAAAATCAAAAGAGAATCGGTATATTTGTACCCAATCGTTTAAATGGCTATCACTCAAAACCGGTCAATAGCTGCTCCACAAAATACAATAAAACCAAACTATCATGAAAATTACATTACTACTGATCTGGACAGTGTTTCTGATTTGCGGACAACTCCGAGCACAGCGTATTGATACGGTTCAGATACACAGTTTTGTAATGAATAAAGATATTTCCAATACCATCATCACCCCAGCAAGCTATCCTCATAATACCGGTAAAAAGTATCCGGTTGTCTATCTGCTGCATGGTTATGGAGGGAATTATACCACCTGGACCTCAAAAATCAAACCGGAACTGGATCAATTAGCTTCCAGTCTGGACCTGATCCTTGTATGTCCGGATGGCGCCAATAGCTGGTATTGGGATAGTCCTGTCCATCCGGATTCTCAATACGAAACTTATGTCAGTAAAGAATTGATCAGCTATATTGACCAACATTACCGAACCCAGAACCATCGCAATGGTCGTGCCATTACAGGTTTCAGCATGGGAGGACACGGAGGATTATGGCTGGGATTCCGTCATCCGGACCTATATGGAGCCTGCGGTTCTATGAGCGGAGGTGTAGATATCAGGCCTTTCCCCAACAATTGGCAAATGAGCAATGCCCTGGGCGATTATGCCGAAAATCAGGATCGTTGGAACGCCCATACCGTTATCAATCAGTTACCTTTTTCCCCTGCCTTCGGCCCATTAGCTATCATTATTGATTGCGGAACAGAGGACTTCTTCTTTCGGGTAAATCAGGCTTTACATGAGAAACTCCTGTACTACAATATCCCTCACGACTATATCATCCGGCCGGGAGCCCATAATGCCCAATACTGGAATAATGCAATTGATTATCAACTCCTTTTTTTCCGGAAAGTTTTTGATCGCCAGCAGGTAAAATTACTTTTTATTTGTGCAATCCACATTCTTTATGTTCCGGATCTTCCCACCACCAACGTCCGGCACGGACATCCTCCCCCGGTTTCACGGCACGGGTACAAGGCTGGCAACCGATACTCGGAAAACCCTGATCATGTAACTTATTATAAGGCACCCCATGTTGCCGGATATAAGCCCAGGTTTGTTCTTCGGTCCAGTCAATCAAAGGATTCAGCTTCAACAGCTTGTTTCCTTCATCCCATTCCACCAGATGAGCTTCCGTCCGGGTCACCGATTGTTTATGACGCAAGCCACAAACCCACACTTTCAATCCGGAGAAAGCCCTTTTCAAAGGTTCCAATTTACGAACATGACAACACATCCGGCGGCTTTCTATACTTTCATAAAACAAATTCACTCCATGTTCCGCAACCATCTGCTCCACCCGATGATAATCCGGAAAAAATAATTCAATCCGGATGCCATAAGTCATATTCGTCCGTTCTATCAGACTATAAGTTTCCGG
>URJC01000331.1 GCA_900548135.1 uncultured Odoribacter sp.
TTTTTGGCGTGCAAACGTTATCAAAGACAAAAACATACACACCGATAAAAATAATTTTCGCATAAGTCATCTATTTTAGTGTATTCAAAATTCAAAACTCCCCAAAAATAATAAATAAAATCAGGAACTACGCCAGAATCCAAACAGAAAGACAAAATTATAATGCAATTCATTCAATGGTCTGAAAGCTGATAGGAGAATTTATTACCGGAAAATTTACTGTTGGCCGGAGTGAATTTTACAATATCCCAATGTCAGAATCAACATAAAAAAAGACAAAGGAGAATAACTCTTTTGTCTTTTTTTCTTTATTTTTTACACTCTCTTTATTCCATAAAACTTGAATTATCCCAACAATGCGTACAAAGCTGTTCTTTAGGCAAACCGATCGCTTTTATCAGATCATCAAGCCTCTGGAATTGCAGGGAATCCAATTGCAAATGCTGGCACATTACTTTCACCATCTCTTTATATTTCTCTGAATCCGGATCAGAATAAGGTTTCAGAATTTCATCGGTCAAATCAGAAGTACCCTCCAGATCACGGATCACCCGCCGGGCAAACAAATCAAAAGTTGAACGGGAAGTAGAAAAATTCAAAAAACAACAGGGGTAAATCAAAGGAGGACAAGCAATCCGGATGTGCACTTCTTTGACACCACACTCCCGCAATTTCACCACATTATCTTTCAGCTGTGTTCCCCGGACAATAGAATCATCCAGAAATACAATTTTCGCATCCCGGGTAAAAGCTTCATTAGGCAATAATTTCATCTTAGCCACCAGATCGCGCATGCTTTGATTTTGCGGCATAAAGCTACGTGGCCAAGTCGGAGTATACTTGACAAAAGGACGCTTATATGGTATTCCTTTCTCATTCGAATAACCGATAGCATGTCCCACTCCAGAATCCGGAATACCTGCGGCAAAGTCAGGAGTCAAGTCATCCCGTTGCGCCATAGCAGCCCCACAACGATAACGGGCATCTTCTACATTGATCCCTTCATAATAAGCTGAAGGATAACCATAATAAACCCATAAGAAAGAACAAATCTGTTTCCGGCACCCGGGAGCAATAATCGGAGTAATCCCATCCTTAGAAACCCGGACAGCTTCATGAGGGCCTAAATCGCGTACAATATTATAACCCAGGTTAGTAAATGAAGAACTCTCGCTAGCGACCACATACCCAAATTCATTTTTACCGATGATAATCGGTGTACGTCCAAATTTATCCCGGGCCGCATAAATACAACTATCTGTCAGAATCAAAAAAGAACAGGAACCTTTGACTGTACGGTATACATTCTCAATTCCTTCTTTAAACGTATCTCCTTTATTGATTAAGATGCTGACCACCTCAGTCGGGTTTATAGCAGAACCAGACATCTCAGCAAAATGTATCTTTTCTTTCAACAACTGAGCGGAAATCTCTTCCAGATTATCAATACGTCCTACTGTCACTACAGCAAAACGCCCCAAATGTGAAGTCACTGTGATCGGCTGGGATTCCATGTCACTAATAATCCCGATTCCCAGATAAGACCCGATAAAACGTTCCAAATCGGGCTCAAATTTATTCCGGAAATAAGCACTCTCTATACTATGGATCGACCGGACAAAATCCTCACCATTATAAAAAGCCATACCCGCTTTTTTTGTCCCCAGATGTGAATGATAATCAGTGCCGTAAAAAACATCGGCAACACATTCCTTGCGTGACACGCAACCAAAAAATCCGCTCATATAATTATAGTCATTGATTTAGGCTGGCAAAATTATAAAAAAGTCATTTTACATCAACTCTTTGAGCTTTTCTTTTTAGGTATTCATTTCCGGATATTCACTGACTCCATCCAAAAGAAATTAGTCCGGAATTAAAATATCAATTATTCATTATTTAGATTATCATCGGTTTAATATAATCGATTGAGGATAAACTTTCAACGAATTATTTGAAAACAACTACACCCTCAACTACAACAGAGAATCAGTACTTTTAGTCGGTTGGGAATCAATATCTCTCTGGATTCTCATTCCGAATTATTCCAATAACCTAAGTAACACCACTGTAACCGAGGATATTCTCATGAATTTGAAGATTAACACATAACCATAAAGTCAATTGAAATTTCATTTTTGCATTGTTATGTATAACATACTTTCCGGTTGTGAATAGTATTCAACACCAAATCAGGTAACAGAACAGCGGTTTCCGGTTCGTCTTTCGGTGCGTCCTTAGGCTTCCATGCCACAATGAACCGAACGGATGCAGATTTTACTTCATAGCCTCTTTCTTTCCATTCCGACAAGGTTTTCTGCATGTTTTGTGACAACTTCGCCACCGGTTTATGGGTCAAAGCGTCGTACAAAATGGAATCTTTATACTTCAAAACATCTCCTCCCCTTAAGGTCAGTACCTCCCGCTTAAGTTCCTTAAAGAATCTCAGATTGACATCTTTATGAGAAAGTTGCAACACTATTTCTTCAGGCATAGTATATTCTTCCGGGTCGATAAGATACTCATCTGCACTTACCTGATTAAAGCTGTCCCCATTCGTATGTACAAACAGCCGATTTTTTGCACGGGTCATCCCCACATAGTACCGACGCATCAGCTGATCATCTTTCACATAATGGTCAGCAATGAGCATATATACGTCATCAAACTCTCTCCCCTTGGCTTTATGAATGGTCGATACCACAACGTCTGCACCCGAAGTATCGCAGAAATCTTCCACCGACGACTCAAATACAAATTCTTTGAAGTCGCTAACGTATTTTGTTTTATTGGTTTGTTCAAACAGCTCTACACAACGCTTCACATACGCCAGACTCTGGCTTCTATCGTAAGCGGAAAAGGTAGCATGTTTTGCATTTTCCCATAATTCTTCAGGGATCAGGGGTGTTTTCACCCGTTTGTCTATATACCTCAGAAAATACCTCATTTCGACCATGTTCCAAAAGAGGAAACCGTCCATCGATTGTATCAGCTTGCTGTCAATCCCCCATTTCCGCAAAAGAGCCATCAAAATTACAGCCTCTTCATTTGTCTGGGTGAGTACACACATAGTTCCATTCCCGCGATAGCGAACCAATTCCTTTACAAGTGGCTGATACATATATTTTGATTCATGGCGCGTCACCCTCACCCAACCGTCCTCTTTTCTCATCGAGATAATCGGCGTGCTTTTCATTCTTTTACCCAAGACTTTCACAAATTTGTTGGCGAAATCTACCGGATGGCGCGCACTGCGATAATTCTCGGTCATCTCGATAAACTTACTGCCGAGCTCTTGTACTAACCGATACATGTAGCCGGAATC
>URJC01000332.1 GCA_900548135.1 uncultured Odoribacter sp.
CAGCAGAGCTATGTTTTTGAAATTTTAAAGGAAGGTTTTGGATGGGTTGATTTTGATCTTTTACTGGAAAATGATTTGTTGAGTCTGTATACCCCATCGGAGTTAAAAGAAATAATCTGTGAGGATATGTTGGATGAAAAGAACAGGAAGATTTTTCAGACGATAAAGTTGGATGATAATCCGGTTATTGTCCGGTTTAAATTGAAATGAGGATCAGAGGTGTAGGAAACCCTATGGTTTAGGTTTCAGCAATCCGGGGTGACAGAATATGTATTGAAAGAATGAACCAATTGAAAATCAGAACTTTTTTGTAAATAATAACGTAAAGAAGAACCAAATAACCATTAAAAAGAAGTATTATGAGAAAATTTATTACAAAAACAACAGTGATTGCGTTAATTGGTGGTATGGCAATTGCTTTTAGCGGATGTTACGGACCTTTCCGTTTAACCAACAAATTACACGCTTGGAATGGTCAGGTTTCACAAAAGAAATTTGTGAATGAATTGGTATTTTTAGGAATGTGTATTATTCCTGCTTATGAGATTTGTTTGTTGGGAGACGGATTGATTTTTAACTCTATTGAATTCTGGGGAGGAAATAATCCGATTGCAATGAAGGATGGAGAGGTGGAGGAAGTTGAGATGATGCATGAAGGACAGATGTATAAAGTGATTAAGAGTAAAAACCACATGACTGTAGCGATGAAAGATTCCGATGAGAAAGTAGATTTTGAATACTTCCCGGAAGAAAATCAGTGGTATCAGATGAATGGAGAGATGAAGGGAATGGCAGTAAAATAAACAAACGAAATCCGGGATTTCCCCGGATTTTTTTAACTGATATACCGCCAGGTAATCCGGGTTTTAAAGAGGCGTTTGATTTGTTGGGCAAATAATTGGTTTTCTTCTTTTTGGAGGCCGGCATCCTCGGTGAGGATTTCATTAGCGATCCGGGAGGCTTCATTCAGTATCAAAGCGTCTTTTCCCAGATTGGCTATTTTCAGGTTACAGGCCAGTCCGCTTTGTTGTGTCCCTTCGATATCGCCGGGACCCCGTAATTTTAAATCGGCTTCGGCAATTTCAAATCCGTCATTGGTTGAGGTCATTGTTTCGATACGTTTCCGCGAATCGTTGGATAGTTTGTAGGAGGTCATCAGGATACAATAGGATTGTTCGGCTCCTCTTCCGACACGTCCCCTTAACTGATGGAGCTGGGAAAGGCCAAACCGTTCGGCGCTTTCGATGACCATGATAGAAGCGTTGGGTACGTTCACTCCAACCTCGATGACTGTGGTGGAAACGAGGATCTTGGTTTCCGCGGTCACAAAACGCCGCATTTCCTGGTCCTTTTCTGCTGGTTTCAACTTGCCGTGTACCATACCTACAGGATATCCTTTGGGTAAAAAATAATTATTCAATTGTTCAAATCCTGCTTCCAGATCACGGTAATCGAATTTTTCTGATTCTGAAATCAATGGGTAGACGACGTATGCCTGACGGCCTTTTTCCAGTTCTTTTTCGATGAAGTGAAACACTTCCAGCCGTTTTTTATCAAAGGCATGAAGGGTGGTAATGGGTTTACGTCCCGGTGGAAGCTCGTCAATGACAGATACATCCAGATCGCCGTATAAGGTCATGGCAAGAGTACGGGGTATAGGGGTTGCGGTCATGACCAGGACGTGAGGCGGAATGGTGTTTTTCTGCCAGAGTTTGGCTCTTTGTGCAACACCGAAGCGATGCTGTTCATCGATGATCACCAGACCTATATTTTGGAAAGTAACGACGTCTTCCAGCAGGGCATGGGTACCGATCAGAATTTGCAGGCTGCCATTTCTCAGGTTACAATGTATTTCTTCTCTTTCTTTTTTGCGGGTGGAACCGGTCAGGAGGGCTACACTGATTCCCATATCCTGTAACATTTTCCGGATGGTTTCGTAATGTTGGGTGGCCAGAATTTCGGTTGGCGCCATGAGGCAGGTCTGAAAACAATTGTCCAAAGCCATAAGCATACACATCAGGGCTACTAATGTCTTTCCACTTCCGACATCTCCCTGGAGAAGACGGTTCATTTGTTTGCCGTTTCCGCAGTCTTGCCGGATTTCTTTGATTACCCGCTTTTGAGCATTAGTCAGCTCAAAAGGCAAATATTGGCTGTAAAACGTATTGAAGTAGGTTCCGATGGTTTTGAATTCATGGCCTTTAAAGTAGTTTTTCCGTTTGTATTTGAGCTTCAGTATATTCAATTGAATATAAAAGAGCTCTTCGAATTTAAGACGGAAAATGGCTTTTCGGAGCATTTCCGGGGACTCAGGGAAATGAATGTTATACAACGCTTCGTGCAGGAACATCAGTTTGTGGCGTTGAATAAACCAGGCTGGTAAGGTTTCAGATATTTTTCCCTGTATGGTTTTGAAAATTGAAGCCTGGATCTTGCTGATGGCTTTGGAGTTTAGGAAAGCCTTTTTCAGTTTTTCGCTGGTAGGATAGACAGCCTGAAAACCAACTAATAATTGGGATGCCTTTTCAAAAGGGTCTATC
Organism: uncultured Odoribacter sp.; assembly: GCA_900548135.1. Classification (GTDB taxonomy): domain Bacteria; phylum Bacteroidota; class Bacteroidia; order Bacteroidales; family Marinifilaceae; genus Odoribacter. The sequence goes on from URJC01000332.1 coordinate 2,541, forward strand.
TCCGGATGGACAATATTGATTTTCCGGTTGAATTCAGAAGGTTGACCGAAGATCAGGTATTCTTTGTTGGGATCAATTTGATTAGTCAGGTATTTCAGCCCTTTAAACCATACTAATTCTAAGGTCCCGGTTTCGTCATAGGCTGTGGCTGTCATCCGCAGAGCCTTTCCTTCTCCCGCACTTTTCAGGTCCCGGATTCTGGCTTTGATTTGTATATAGGGTAAATGACCGTTCAGTTCTGCTATCGTATATATTTTGGAGCGATCGATGTATTTGTAGGGAACATAATAGAGCATATCTTCATAGCTCTGGATTTCCAGTTCTTCGAGTAATACGGCCGCTTTTTTTTCACCGACACCCGAAAGGAATTTTATGTTCAGGCCAGAGAGTTCCATATATGATGTTGCAGCGATTAGTAGATTGAATGTCCCAAAGGTAGATAAAATCTGGAACTTTTTTATGAATTTGATGATCTGGCGGTTTATTTACAATCTAAAAATAGTATTTTTGTTTTACTGATTATAATTTATAAGAGTAATGGGCTATCTGAAAGAACGGATAAAACATGCGGTACGTTTCCGGCATAAAAGAGGATTTGGGGTACATTCGCCGTTTATGTTTAACTTGATACTGAATGTTATCCGGGATAAAGAAAAACAGTTCACTTATCCGGAAATGCTGGAACAAGCTGATGTACTGACACAGCGGGAGAGGAAAGTATTTCGTTTATTATCACGCCTGATCCGGTATTTGAAGGTAAAAAAAATTGCCCC
>URJC01000333.1 GCA_900548135.1 uncultured Odoribacter sp.
ATGGCGGAATCGGCTTTTTATGTTATGAGTTCCAGATGGGAAGGGCTTCCGATGGTGTTGATCGAGGCTCAAACTTTGGGGTTGCCGATTGTTTCCTTCGATTGCAAGACCGGGCCGAAAGATATTGTGGCGGAAAATACGGGAATACTAATACGCGAAAATGACATTCAGGGAATGGCGAATGCTTTGGAACGGATGATGACCGATGTCGGATTTCGGAAGATATGCCAGGAAAAGGCATTGGAAGCAGCCCAGAGATTTAGAGTCGGCTCCATTGTCGGGCAGTGGATAAAAGTCATAAATAATTAATAACGATGCCATTATATATTTATCCTCTGGTATTTTTAATATTTGCAGCATTTTATAATTTTTGCACTCTGCAAAAAATTAAAGTAAAAATTGCTTTATTTCCGGCTTTTGTCTTATTGGCATTGATGTTAATGGGACAGAATTATGGAATCGACATTAATGCATACAGGCAATATTATAATGAAATTGAGGTCGCTAATTTTTGGAAGCACCATGTTGAAATGGGATATGCTGCGCTAATGGCCTTAAATAAACTGCTGGGATTTAATTTCAATGTATTCCTTTTTATTTTAAATAGTTTATTATTCCTTTCCGTTTACAAAACATTTGATCGATATTCACGTTATTTCGCCCTTTCGTGGTTACTGTTTTTCAGTTTGTATGCGGGATATTTTTATACAATATTGCGACAAGGATTGGCTTTGGTTTTTACGATCTATTCTTTACGCTATATTGTAGAGGGAAAAAGAAATCGATATTTGTTTTTCTGTTTTTTAGCAATCTTGTGTCATTATTCCGCAGTTTTTTTTCTTCCGGCATATTGGATTGCTCAAAGGAACCCGCTTAGTTTAAAGAATATTTCTGTTATTTTGTTTGTTTTATTTCCTTTAGTATTGATCGATACTACTCCTATTTTATATAAAATAGCGAGTATGGTCGGGGTAAATCCTTTTTATGTAGACCTATATCTCGATTCCCAAAGCGAAATGCATGAGCGGGCAGGTATTTCGTTCGGATTATTTGTGAAATTTATATTTTTTTATGCCTTTGCCATATCCTATAACAGGAAAAACATATTGGAGAGGGTGCTGTATAATCTGAACTTTTTTTATTTGGTTTTATATTTGCCTCTATCTTCCATTTCAATGCTTTCTGCCCGGGGATTGGATTATTATAAAATTTTTGAATGCATAACGATAACTTATGCCATTTACAATCAGAAAAATATAATTATAAAATTTTTGCTTGCTTTATTTGTGTTCCTTTATGCCATTTATGCTACAATCGGTAATTTCAGTATAATTAAGGAATTTGATTCTATGTTACAAACCATTTTAGGATGAAAAACAAGATTAAAATATCTCAGGAGGCTTTCAGATATATGGGCAACAATTCATTCTACAGCATGTTGAAATGCTTGTATTTTTACCATGGTTTCCGTTTCACTTTGTTTGTGCGGAAATCCTGTCAAAATAAAGTCAGATTCACAGGCAACAGAGCATTATATAATAATATTATGGTATAGAGAAGATGGATTTAACGATATTTACCCCGACATATAATAGGGCACACACTTTGCCCCGGGTGTATAAAAGCCTTTGTGAGCAAAAATTGCAGAACTTTGAATGGTTGGTGATCGACGATGGGAGCAGCGACCGGACGGAAAACTTGATAAAAACGTATTTAGCAGAAGGCCGTATCGAGATCAGATATATAAAGACAACCAATGGGGGTAAATATAAGGCGATTAATCGTGCTGTGCCTTTAGCAAAAGGTTATCTTTTTATGATATTGGATAGTGATGATTATTTAGCCGGGAGTGAAGTGACAACTGTCATTTCCGAATATCGTTCTTTTTTAGAGCAGCATTCCGGTTTTTGTGCGATAGTAGGTAATAAGATTTTTTCCGATACGGAAATTATCGGTGGCCCCGTTGATTATCAGGTTTTAGATACCGATTTTATTTCTTACCGGGAAAAATTAAAAATAAAAGGGGATAAAGCTGAAGTTATAAAAACGGAAATTTTGAAAGAGTTTCCATTTCCCGAATTGCCGCAAGAAAAATTTTGTCCGGAAGGGTTGGTCTGGAACCGTATGTCACTCCGTTACAAGGCCCGGTATATAAATACTCCTTTTATGATTTGTGAATATCGGGCGGACGGATTGAGTGCTGGGGTCAGAAAATGTCGTGAGCAAAGTCCGCGGATGTTCATGTTATATTATTCAGAATATTGTTCTTTGGAGGCTGTTTCTATTTCCCATAAATTGAAGCGTTCCATTGTATATTGGGCCTGTTTTTTTAAAGCTACCGGACATGTCGGTTATTCCTATATGATCCGGCATTATTGGGTAACTTTACCCTTAGGATGGTTTTTTAATAAATTAAAACGACTTTGAATGAAAATTGCCTATCTTATTGGAGATATGTCCATATCAGGAGGAGCGGAAAGAGTTACCTCCGTTAAGGCTAATTGGCTGGTCGAGCATGGACATGAGGTGGATATCATTACTTTTCAGGGAAAAGGTAAAACCTCATTTTATACCCTGGCTCCTCAGGTGAAAATCATAGAGCTCGACCTCCCTGCTTATAAAAATTATTTTAATTATTATTTCAAAATCCGAAAGCTGGGGAAAAAAAGGATAGAACAAATATTAATGCAGAATAAATACGATATTTTTATATCTGCTTTTCCTTTTTTAGAAAATGATCTCCCTAAGCTAAAAGACGGCAGTAAGAAAATTTATGAAGTACATTGTAGCCAATATTTTACGAATTTTCAAATAAAACAAAATTCATCTAATGCGATAGTGTGCGCCTTGAAGCAGTGGAGATTTCGTCGGAAGTGTTTAAAATTGAATTCTTTTGATTGCCTTGCTTTATTGACACAGCAGGAATATGAAGATAGAGGCAAGCCTGTCAATGCTGTTGTCATGCCCAATCCGAATACTTTTAAAACTTCACGGATTGCTTCACTTGAAGATAAAAACGTGATCAGCGTAGGACGTTTATCTCCGGAAAAAGGTTTTGATTATTTGTTGAATGCATGGATCTCAGTATATGCAAAACATCCGGATTGGACCTTAAATATTTTTGGGAGCGACCGTGGAGAAAAGCATAAATTGATGGCTTTTATTCAGGAGCACCATTTGGAGGATGGCGTGATTATACATGAACACACTCAATCCATAGAGCAAGAATATTTGAAAAGTTCGATCTATGTGCTGAGTTCGAGATACGAAGGATTTCCTATGGTTTTGGGAGAGGCAATGGCTTGCG
>URJC01000334.1 GCA_900548135.1 uncultured Odoribacter sp.
GATACTATTGGATATTTATCCGGCGAGAGAAGTGCCTATACCTGGAATTACGGCAGAAATCATCCGTGAACGTTTGACTGTCCCCGGACGTGTGATGACTAAGGAAGCTTTGTTGGATTTTGTTGATGCGGATTTTGATAACGGAATATTAATTACGATGGGAGCTGGCGATATCGATCGTTTGGTGGGAACAATTACAGCAAAAGTAAATAGTAAGGTTGAGTAGTTTCACGTAAACTAATGATTTGTGAAATCAGTAACTTATAACCGGTAACTTTATTATTCATGAAGAAAGCATATCCTTACATATTATCTGTCTGTTTATTTGCATACCTGATAATTGTGCTTACCTTTGCATCGACAAAATTGGGAGAAGTAAAGTGTGAAGGATTGCAGGTTGTCGTTGACGATGCCGGGGGAAATGCGTTTATAGATGAAGATGAAGTGTTGAGGGTAATAGAACGCGGATATGGTGATTTGAAGGACATGAATATTGCCAGTGTTGATAAAGACAGTTTGGAGCGTGTTCTGATCAGGAATTCAGTTATTAAGTCGGCTCAGGTTTACTACAGTTTAGATGGTTATTTCCATGTAGAGATCACACAACGAAAGCCTGTACTAAGAGTAATGTCGGGCGATGGATATTATGTGGATGAAGATGGAAAAGTGATGCCGTTATCCGGGAAATACACCTCTAGGGTGGTGGTGGCAACCGGAAATATATCCAGAAAATTTGCTTGTAACGGATTATATCCTTTTGTAATGGCGTATAGGAATGATGAGTTCTGGGACGCTTTGATAGAACAAATCGTTGTGATGAAAGACAACGAGGTTGTTTTGATTCCTAAAGTGGGGAATTTCCGGATTGTCGTGGGAGCTTTGGAGGGAGTGGAAAAAAAGATGGAAAATTTGCGTTTATTTCTTCAGGAGGGTATCGGTTTGAAAGGATGGAACGTATATAAAGAAATTAATCTGAAATTTGAAAATCAGGTTGTTTGTGTTAGAAGATGAAAGATTGAAGATAAACGAAAGGTCAGAATAATGGTTTATCATTGATCATTAATTTAAGTATAGGTTATGGGGTTAACTGCATCTTTGGATATCGGAAACGAGAAAATTGTCATGGCACTGGCTGCAGTAGAGCATGGTGCCTGCCGTTTAGTAGGGATAAAAATAATCGCTTCCCAAGGAATGGAAAGGGGAATGGTAAAAGATTCAGAGAAGGTACGTGCATGTGTCCGTAGTCTGATATCAGAGTTGGTGAAGGACCGGGAGGTGGAAATCATGAATGTTGCATTACCCGGTGAAGCTTTGCAAATGTCTGAACGGAGAATATCGGTTCCTTTGCAAAAGCGGGTGGTCGAATCCGGGGATCTGTTCCGTGCAGACCAGCGTTGCCGTGAAGGAGCTGGAAGCCGGCAGGAGGAATTGGTAGATATTATCCCGGTTGCTTTTTCTGTGGACCGTGGAGAACTGATAGCTGATCCGATAGGAAAAACAGGACGTACGCTGGAGGTTACCTATCAGGTATATATGGCCAATAGCGATTATTTGGCGGAGCTCCGGGAGTTGCTGGAAGATTGTGGTGTCGGGGAGATTTGTTTTTATCCGATGGCGCGGGCATATAGTGAAGCGCTTGAAATTACAGTGACAGACCGTGATTTTGCTTTACTCGATATGGGAGCTATGGGAATTAATGTAGTCCTTTTCCGGGAAGGCATGTTAGAATATGAAGCCCGTTTACCATTAGGTATGCGGACGATTGATTCAGATATAATGGTGGCTTTCGGGATTACCTGGGGACAGGCACGGAAGTTAAAACATGAATATGGACAAGCTTTACGTTCGGTTTGTAAAAATAAAAAGCTACAAATTCCGGATACAAAGCTGACTTTGGAGAGTCGTGATCTGGCAATGGTGGTACAGAGCCGTATGGAGGAATTACTGGAGGGAGCTGTTTATTTATTGCAGAGTTGGGGATTCGACCGGGCTGAAGATGAAATATTACTGACCGGGGGAGGAAGTCGTTTGCAGGATGTGGATATTTTATTGCATCGTTTATCCGGGCATCCTGTTGTGAAGGCCGGGATTAAACAGATCCAGACTTCCAGGGAGGAAGTGTTGCGAACTCCTGAGTATACAGTAGCTTTGGGATTATTGTTGTGTGAGCAATTGGAAATAGAAGAAAGCCGGGGAGGTATTGGAGAGAAATTAGCCAAAGGACTAAAAGGATTTTTTGGTATATAGGCTCTGGTTGATAGTTTTAAACCTTTTATTAAGAGATATAGTCATGGAGATAGAGGACGACTTAATTTCATTAAAATTGCCGGACCAGCCCCAAGAAGAATCGATTATCAAAGTAATCGGTGTCGGAGGCGGCGGGAGTAATGCCGTAAACCATATGTTCCGTCAGGGAATTCATGGGGTTGAATTTGTCGTTTGTAATACAGATATACAGGCTTTACGTCAGAGCCGGGTGAAAAACCGGATCCAGTTGGGAAAAGAGTTGACGGAAGGGCGTGGGGCTGGCTGTCAGCCCGAACAAGGACGTTTGTCTGCTATAGAGAGTATGGATTTTATCAAGACTATATTGCAGCGTAATACCCGTATGGTCTTTATTACTGCCGGGATGGGGGGAGGTACCGGTACCGGTGCTGCTCCTGAGATAGCCCGGCAAGCAAGAGAGTTGGGTATTCTAACGATCGGTATTGTTACTGTGCCTTTTAGTTTTGAGGGAAAACGAAAGATTGAGCAGGCAATGGCTGGTATTGACGAATTGGAACAATATGTGGATGCCTTGTTGATTATCGCCAATGAACGCTTACGTGAAATATATGGTGATCTGAAATTGTCGGACGCTTTTGCTATGGCTGACAATGTGTTGACGATAGCTGCTAAGAGCATTGCGGAGATTATCACTGTGAAAGGATATGTCAATGTGGATTTTGCAGATGTGGAAAGTGTGATGCGGGATAGTGGGGTTGCTTTAATGGGTGCTGCCGAGGCAGAAGGTGAAGAACGGGCAATGGAGGCTTTGAACAACGCATTGATATCACCTAGCAATGATATCCGGGGGGCTTCGAATATATTGCTGAATATGCTGTATGGAGATAAAGAAGTGACCATGGATGAGATTAGCCTGATCACAGATTCTTTACGGGAGAAGGTCGGACGCAATGTGAATGTTATTTGGGGGACGGGGGAAGATAAGACGTTGGGAGATAAACTCCGGGTGGCTGTCATTGCAACTGGATTTAATCATGGCGGAGAGAAATCCGTACCGATAAACGAGGCTCAGGAGGA
>URJC01000335.1 GCA_900548135.1 uncultured Odoribacter sp.
GGAACGCATGGAAGCCTGGAATTTACGCCGGGTAAGCAGGCCGCTCTGTCGCGGGAGGACTGGTCAGACCGGATGGTAGGAACTTTACCGCATTTTTATTATTATACCATTGCAAATGTGGGTGAAGGGATCGTAGCCAAGCGGAGGACATATGCTTCACTGGTGTCTTATCTGACACCTCCGTTTATGGAGAGCCGTACACGCGGACAGTATGAAGAACTTTTCGACTTGATTTCTCGTTACGACCGGACTTCGGAAGCGCAACGACAGGAGGTGGCATTGCAGATTAAGCAGAAGGTGGTTGCATTGGGATTACATCATGATTTGCAGCTGGATAGTGTGATTACTATACCGAGTACAGAGCAGGAAATTCGGCAGGTAGAGAGTTTTGCCGAAGAAATTGCCAATGAAAAGATGACGGGCAAGCTTTATACAATGGGGCAAGTGTATGCCGGGAAAGAAATGGAGGAGACTGTCGTTGCCATGAGTGCCGAGCCGCTGGCCTATAGTCTGGCCCGGCTTGACCGGCAGAAAGGGAAAATTACACCGGAACAATATAATGATAATGTGTTTATATCCAGACACTATTTGTCAGATTCCCGTCAGTTGGTGAGAAAGGCACTACGGACTGGCAGCAATTTGTCGCTCGGGGAGTTGGGGGTGAATATGGAAGATGTGATGCGGGCGAAAGCGACGGAAATGGCTGTAAGTCCGCGGCAATTATCGATGAGTGAGATGATGGCGATGGCTTCGGAAGCAGGTAATAATATTTCCGAAGGCGTGAAAAAAAGTGAGGGAGGAATGAAAATGCCGGCCGGAATTCCGAAAGTCGGTAAGATGCCGGATTGGGTGAAAAAAAGGATTGAAGCCCGGAAGAAGGCGGAAGCAGAAGGGAAAAAAGCGGAGATGCCGGAAGTTCCGGCGGAAGAAAAAGAATTTGCACAGGCGGTTGGGGAGATTGAGCGGACAGCTGAAAATATACAACAGTATGTACAGGAATTGCGTGAGTCTCCGGAACGGGAAATGCGTTCGTTATTGAATGCGTTGAACGGTGGATTTATAGCTCCGTCGCCGGGAGGAGATGCTGTGCGTAATCCGAATACACTGCCGACCGGGCGTAATCTCTTCGGTATTAATGCCGAAGCAACACCTGGTGTGAGGGCCTGGGACGAAGGGAAGGCGTTGGCCAAGTCCACGCTCGACCGGTATTATCGTAAGCATGGTGAATATCCGCGTAAAGTCAGTTACACTTTTTGGGCGGGGGAGTTTATCGAAACTGAGGGAGCGACTTTGGCTCAGGCTTTGTATATGTTGGGGGTTGCCCCTGTTCGTGACGGAATGAATCGTGTGACAGATCTGCGTTTGATTCCATCGGCTGAACTGGGTCGGCCGAGGATAGACGTTGTGGTTCAGACCTCCGGACAATTACGTGATGTGGCTGCTTCCCGTTTGGAATTATTGACTAAGGCTGTGAAAATGGTGGCTCAGTCGAAAAATGACACTTGCGGGAATTATGTGTCGGAAGGAACGGTAGAATCAGAAAGAATTTTGTTGGAAAAAGGTTTCTCTCCGAAAGAAGCCCGTGAACTGTCGACAGTACGTGTTTTCGGTGGAGCCGGTTATGGAACAGGAATCACTGGATTGGTGGAAAAAGGAGATGCCTGGGAAATGGAATCCGAGATTGCTGCCCGTTATCTAGCGAATATGGGGATGATGTACAGTGACGGTAAAGCTTGGGGTAAGTATGGTAAAGAAGTTTTTGAAGCGGCTTTACATGATGCAGATGTGGTCGTTCAACCCCGTCAGAGTAATACATGGGGAGCCTTGAGTTTGGATCATGTTTATGAGTTTATGGGTGGTCTGAATCTTACGATAAGGCAGGTTACTGGTAAGGATCCGGAAACTTACTTGAGTGACTACCGGAACAGGAACCACATGCGCGTGCAGGACCTGAAAGAGGCGATAGGGATAGAAGGACGTACTACTCTTTTTAATCCTGAGTATATTCGTGAAAAAATGAAAGGAGGTGCTTCGTCGGCCGCTCTTTTTGGTGAAACGATCCGGAATACTTTCGGATGGAATGTGATGAAGCCTTCGGTGATAGGAAACGATATTTGGGATCGTATCTATCAAGTGTATGTAAAAGATGAGTTCAATCTGGGGATACACCGTTTTTTTGAAGCGGAAAATCCGGCTGCGTTGCAGGAGATTACAGCAGTGATGTTAGAAACAGCACGGAAAGGATACTGGAAAGCAACGGAGGAGCAATTGAAGGAAATATCCGGCTTGCATGTCCGGTTTATCAGTGAGCATGGACCGGCCTGTTCCGGATTTGTATGCGATAATCAGAAATTGCAGAAATTTGTAATTTCTCATATATCTGAAAATGGTCGTGAAGTATATCAGAAACAATTGGACAGGACCCGGGAAGTGCAAACCGAACATAGGCAGAATGCGGTGGTGTTGAAAAAAGAGGCTTCTTATCAGCCGGCGCAAGAAAACCGGAATACCTTAATCGGTCTGAAACCTGTATTTACCGGGATGCTGATCGTTGGGATACTATTGGTTTTAGTGGTAATCTGGAGGCGGAAAAAAAGATAAATGCCTCCTCCTCCATTCTGTGTTGTTCCGGGGAGAAACGTTTTTGCTGTTCTATCTTCCGGTACAATTTTATAATTCATTTCGGAAAGGACAGACTTTTTTTTGTATTTTTGCGGTTGGTTGTGGTAATGCAGTATTTTTCTTTGCTGTTTAAAAGAGAATCCGATTGGAATCCGGAACAGTGCCCGCTACTGTGAACCCTGTGTATAGAAAAGCGTCTTACACCACTGTCCGGATGTAAGGATGGGAAGGTTGCTTTTCTGGGGTAAGTCAGGATACCTGCCATGATTATTGTATAGGTAATAAAGCTTTTCCGGGGTCAGAAAAGTTATTATTAATGTCTTAATTTAATCGTTTGATGACAAAATAGTGTATGCTGGTAACGCTATGGTTATTTGCCATCGGTTATGTGTCGGTACAAATAACAGGATCAATCCGAACTGATTGCAGGATAAGAGGTATATTGGATCGTTGAAAATAAAATGATAATTATATGAAATATTTGTTTTTAGTAGTAGCGTTGTTTATCGGGCTGGTGTGTATGGCCCATTCCGATGAAAATTTTATAGAATCGGATCTTTTCGGAAATTTAGGAGAGCGGGATAAAGCGGCCATCCTGATTGTACATTTTGGAACAACTTATGATGATACGCGTGCAGTAACTATTGATGCAATTAATGCACGGATGAAAGCTGCTT
>URJC01000336.1 GCA_900548135.1 uncultured Odoribacter sp.
CTTGCATTGCTCCCGATTACTTATTTGTACATACGTCTGTAAAAAGCCGGTTGTTGGAAAGGATCATCGGGTATATCCGGCATTTTTATGGAGAACAGATAAAAGAAAGTTCTGATTATCCGCGAATCGTGTGCCGGGAGGCTGCTGAACGGATTGCCGGGTTAATTGAAAACGAGCTTGTCGTGTATGGGGGAGAAGTGGATTTGGATTCTTGTTTTATCGCTCCTACCCTATTGGAAGTAATGGAGCAGGATGCTCCTGTGATGCAGGAAGAAATATTTGGTCCTGTCTTGCCTATACTTCAGTTTCAGAAGACGGAGGAAGTGATCCGGTATATTAATGAACATGATAAACCGTTGGCTTTATATTATTTTGGTCGTACTGCTGAGGCAAGACGGATTATGGCTGCGACAACTTCCGGGGGAGTATGCGTGAATGATACGATTATGCATATTGCAAATGCACATTTACCTTTTGGTGGGGTCGGGCATAGTGGTATGGGGAGATATCATGGGAAGGAAAGTTTTCTGACGTTCAGTAATCGGCGTTCTGTTTTGTATGCAACTACTAAGTGGGATCTGCCTTTTCGTTATCCACCCTATCCCAAATTGAAATTTCTAAAAAAATTGCCGGGTTTTTCATCCTGATTATCCGTAATCATAAAAAATCAAGGAAAAGAATTTTTTAATTAACTAAACAAATAGGTGTGACTCTGTTGAATTTATTATTTACTGGCACTAAAATCATTTAAAATTTGTGTATAAACAGAGAAGAACTATCTTTGTCATAATGATTTGAAACTTTAATATGGAATATGATTTTGCTCATTTGATATGTTTTTCTCCTACCCATTCGTCACATATGGTGGGGGAAACGATTATGCGTGGTTTATATGTGGATAATGCTTCTGAGACTGATTTGACTTATGAGGGGAGGGTAGGTGCTTTGGATATTCATAAGACAATCACTGTCATTGTAGTGCCTGTATATGGCGGACGAATTGCCGAAACAGCACTTGAGCGTATGAAGGATATACATGGATACGATTCTCCGGCCGTTCCTGTCGTCGTGTATGGAAACCGGGATTATGATGATGCTTTGCTGGAATTACGGGACTGGTGTAACGAACATGGTTTTGTTCCGGTTGCTGCTGCTGCTTTTATTGGCGAACATTCATATAGTCGTCCGGACCGGCCTATTGCTGCTCATCGTCCGGATGAAGATGATTTACAGAAAGCTTTACAATTTGGACAACAGATACGGAACAATCTGTTGGGAATGAATGATTTGAATACACTCGGAGAATTAAAGGTGAAAGGTGGTTTTCCCTATAAGATGAAGGGGCCGAAAACTCCTCAGGCTCCTGTGACTCTTGTTGACTTATGTACCCGGTGTGGTTTTTGTATTGAGATCTGTCCGGTACAGGCAATACGTCTGGAGGAAGAAATAGTCAGTGATCCTGAAAGTTGTATCAAATGTTGTGCTTGTGTAAAGCAGTGCCCTAGTCAGGCCCGTATTTTTGATACCCCTTATACAGATATGCTTTTCAAGAATTTTAGTGCTCGCCGGGAACCTGAATTATACTTTATAGAAAAATGAAGAAATTAATTTTAACAATTGCAGTCTTGGTCGTTTTGTGGTCGTTTGGTGTACCCGAAAATGATTCGTATCCTGTAAAAGTTTTCAGAGGGCTGTTGACGTTTGTACAGCAGCGTCCCCAGGAGAAAGTTTATTTACACACGGACCGTGATCATTATGAAGCAGGTGAGCAGGTTTGGCTGAGAGCTTATCTTACAAATGCGGTTACACATCAGGCTTCTACTTTAAGCCGTTACGTGTATGTAGAGCTACGGGACCGGCAGGATAGCCTCTATGCCCGTTATAAAATCCTGAATCGGGATTCTGTATTTGAAGGTTTTGTGCCTTTGGATAAAAAACTTTCACAAGGAGATTATTTTTTGAGGGCCTATTCTTATTGGATGCAGAATGCGGGAGATGACTATATCTTCCGGAAAAAGATCCGGGTGATTAATCCTCAGGATTCTAAAGTATTGACAGAGATTACATATGAAGATACTGATAAAGGAAAAGTTGCTAAGTGCCATTTTTATAATACCCGGCAGGCTAATTATGGGAAAGTATACATCGAGTATGTGTTGGGAGGGAAGAAAAAGCTGGGGCGTACGGACGACAATGGAAATTTGATTTTCAAAGTGGATTCTGCGGATTATGGAAAGGGGATGGCCGTAAATTTTAAGGATGGTGATCCGTTTATTTATGAGGGAACTGTATATTTGCCAGATCCGAGGACCGATTTTGAAGTGACTTTTATGCCTGAAGGGGGTGATTTACTTGAAGGATGCCAACAAACAGTGGCATTTAAAGCAATTGGTACGGATGGGTTGTCCAGGGAGGTAAATGGGGTAGTGGTAGATGATAAAGGGGAACAGGTGGCTTTCCTGCAATCCTTGCATAAAGGAATGGGGGCTTTTGATTTGAATGTGGAACCTGGCAGACGTTATTTTGCTGTATTGAAAAATACAGAGGAGGTAGAAAAGCGTTTTGAATTGCCGCTTCCGAATTCTCATGCTATCGGTTTGAAGGTGTTTTCCACTCCTGAAATATTGGGCTATTCAGTTATGGCAGCGGATAGTGTACGGGATTCCGGAGATTTGTATATTTTAGTTCATTCCAGGGGAGTACCTGTTTTATGTAAACAAACGCAGATTGGGGCTAAGGGAAAACTTTTAATGAGAGATTTGCCGGAAGGAATCCTGACATTGGCTCTGTTGAATAGTAAAGGAGAGGCCTACAGTCAACGCTTGTGTTTTGTTCATCACAATGACAGGCCAAAGATTGTACTGAACTGGGATAAGCCCTCTTATCATGTCCGGGAGCAGGTACACTTACAGGTGCAGGTTGATGCAGACAGTACTTATGCCAAAGGCGGCTCATTTTCTTTGGCTGTTACTGATGCCGGAAAGATAGAAAGAGATTCTACCCAAGATCATATTTTGTCTTATTTATTGCTATCCTCCGATATTAAAGGGTATATTGAAGATCCGGCTTATTATTTCAGAGATGGGCGGGTTGCAACCCGCCGGTATCTGGATTTGCTGATGTTGACTCAAGGATGGACCCGTTTTGATTTGACCAAAGTGCTGAAGCAAGAATATGATTCCTTGGCCTTTTATTTGGAACGGGGACAGGCTATTTCAGGGAGAGTGAAAAATTTTTGGGGAAAGAATGCGACTCAGGCGAATCTGATGTTGTTGTCTACTTCAGGGATGTTCCGGAT
>URJC01000337.1 GCA_900548135.1 uncultured Odoribacter sp.
AAACTCATCCGCATGGACAGGATAACTTTCCCGGGCAATATTTCTACCCTCTGCCAAATGAATCTGATAGGTTTCCAAATAGCTGGCATCCCCATGTATCTGATAAGTTTTAATTTCCGTCTCCGGATTTTCATACAAAGACAAAGTAATAGGCCCCTCACCCAGCAAGGGAAGGTTATCTCCGTTACTAAAAGAGATAATATCAGGATTCCGCTTTATTTCAGAAGTAAGTGCCAACATATTCAAATTACGGTCCACCCAGCCAAAATTCACCACACATTGATTATCAAATCCTAATTGGCGATTTTTAATAAAATTCATTTGAAGGAGCAACACTATAGAACAACACAAAAGAGCAGGAAAAATACACAACTGTATAAAAAACAACACTTGTTTCACACCTACCTCTGATGTCAAAACAGGATGTTCCTTTATCCCTTCCCGGTTCAAACGGCGGAAAACATAAAAAGACAGAACCCGGGCAGTGAATAACACAAAAACAAACAACAGAAGGACAAAAACTCCCATGGCTCTGATACTAAAATGCCAGGGATAATACAATTGGAAAGAAACAATACGCACAAACCAAGGATGCAGACAAAAGGCCAGTCCCACGGCCAATACAAACGCAAAACCCACATTCAAAGCCGTTTCCCAAAACAATTGACGTCTCAATTCAATATTACCGGCCCCAAAACAACACTGCACCATAAACGAAGCCGCATTCCGGCTTAGACAAGCCAGCTTGATCATGCCATAATTACAGACTGCTAAAATCAATATCAAAAAGGTAATACCACACAAAATCCAATTGAATCGTTTAGAACCATGAGGAATACCTTCCAGTATTTCTTCTGAATTAAAATAAATATCCCTCAAAGGCTGTAATTTCATCACATGCTCAGACGCCTTGATCCAATGATAATTTTTCTCTATAATCCGGGGCATTGCTATTTCTATAGCCCGTTTATCTGCCTGTTTATCCAATTCAAAAAAAGTAAATACCCCATGTGCCCCCCACCTTTGAAATACCGTCTTCTCCAGAAATGAAAAATCTGCAATTACATCTGCCTGCAAAGTAGAATTCGCAGGCATATCTTTCATCACTGCAATAATCCGGAATTCCCTGCCTTCATCATTGTCACGTTCACGGTCCTTCAATAAAACCTTTTTTCCAACCGGATTTTCTCCCGGAAAATAAAGCCGGGAAATTTTTTCAGATAATACCACCCAATCCGGACCGGTCCCGGAAGCGACACTCCCTGATACCAAAGGAAATGTAAACATATTGAAGAACTCTGCATCAGTATACATACACTTGGCTGTACCTAACACCGTTTGATTTTCAGGAAACTTCAGGACATAATCACGGGCTTCAACCACACGAACACAATTTCTGATCTCCGGATGCTCAGCTTGAGTATATACCCCGACTTGTGCCGAGGTATATGATGACCATTGTTGTCCATGCTCATTTTTATCTATGACCCGGAAAATCTGTTTCTCTTTTACATGAAAACAATCCGTACTCCATTCTTTTACTACATGATTATACATCAATAAAGCTGCACACAACGCAATGACCAATCCCAGCATATTGATGACCGTATAAACTCTCTCCCGGAATAACTTCCTGCATACCCACTTCAGATTTTCTTTTAACATCTTTCTTTTGAATTATTTCTTTTCTAAGTCACGAAAACACAAATGATAATTCTCATTTAACCGGTCAACCCATACCCCACCCAAACAAATCCGATTAATTAAAGCAACGAGTATGCCAAACACAAAAACAACTAATTTTCAAAGAATTAAAGTTTAAAATCTCAAACCATTTGTCAAATAATCATACACAGGGTGTATATTTTTTAGACCATAAAAAGAAAAAACTGTGTCAAAATGAACTGTACCCCAAAAGTTAGACATCCAACTTTTGAGGCACTTCAAAAGTAAATTTTTGACACAGTCTCCGGTATATAACAAACAGTCTGTCACAAATGTTTTAATCCTGCAGTCCCGGAAACATCCACCTGGGTAGAAGCTGCTCCGGTATATTTTACTTTCGAAGCACCGGAAACTTCACCTGTTATTAATTCACTTACATTCAGTTGCACATTCGTTACCCCGGAAATATCCACCTCCACCTTCACTACCTGAAAATCGCTTAAATCACATTTAGAAACACCCGAAGCTTCAATTTTTCCCTGCCTGGCTTTTCCGGATAATTCTATTTTAGAAGTCCCGGATAATTCCATATCAAACTGTTGGGCAGAAATTTTCTTGCATGAAAGACAGGACACCCCTGAAAGGTCAGTCTTTAACTTCCCGGAGACAATCACTTCGTCGTTCATTTGAACTTTGGCGGCACCCGTAAGTTCAAACTGCATCTCTCTTCCGCTAAATCGACCCTTTCCTTCCAAACGGCATGCTCCTGACAATTCGATTTTCTGCAATGACGAACAGACAACTACAGCTTTTAACTTTTCTCCAGATTTCAAATGAACTTCGCCATGAAAACCGATATTCAATTTTTCACCATCCAAAGACACCTCCAGTTGCTTCTTAAACCGTTCCGGAAAAGTAAGCTTAACCCCCGTTTGCTTTCCCTGACTTAACTGAATTTCCCAGATTCCGGAAACATCCAATCTGGAAATCCTTTTTCCTTTAAACCGGTTTACTGTAGTATAACCTTCCCCGGCTTCCAGACTCAGTACAGCCATACACATGACTAAAAATAAAAATACACCTTTTTTCATCATTTGTTCTGTGTTAGATTAATATCCATTGAATAGCTTGAATGTTCGGAAACAGGTTTATCCCTCACCATTGATTTACACTCAGGAATCTATTCCATTAGTTACTTTATTTTCAAAATTTTCCGGGCAAATTCAAAGGTCTGTTGACGAACTTCTGCAACAGCTTTTGAGGTTAATTCACAAGCGATAACATGGTCACCCGCTTCCGGAAAAGCCACCTTCATTTTTTCATTTTCCGGAGTTCCCAATTCATCAAACATCTTCAGAGCAGCCTTGACCTCTATCGTTTGATCCTGATGGTCTGCGTCTTTATAATAATATCCCAGAAAAACAGGTTGACGTACTTTTTCAAACTCCCGACGATTCATTCGCATATCCAACAATTGCTGCAAATAAACCTGTGCCTCTACCCGGTAACGGCAATACCAATACTTGCAAACCTCACTATCGGCCGGATCATCAGAAACAGCATACTTTCCACCATGGATAGCACGGGTAATCTGTAATCCCCAGGGATCATGACGCATGAATCCCAA
>URJC01000338.1 GCA_900548135.1 uncultured Odoribacter sp.
CCGATGAATACAGGGATGGAGCTTTTCCCCATTACCTGGAATCCCAGGTGATTCGTGAGGCATTGTCGATCGGGGGAGTAGATTGGAGTACGGCGGGAGTCAGCGAACGGGGATTTTCCAATTCGTTGGGGTTGGGACATAAATCTCACCGGATCGGATTGAGCGGATATAATTTCGACCGTTTGTATAAATATGCTGAAATACTGGCGGAGAAGGTACAAACCAACCGGAGGGTTACGGATGTCGGTATCGAGTTGGGAAATTCCGATTATTGGCAAGTACAGGACGAGGCTGCTTCGGAACTGTATATCAAATACGATATGGAAAAAGTTGCTTTGCATAATTTGAATTTGAGGCAATGTTATGCGACTTTGGCTGCATTGGTGGATAAAGGAGAGGTTGGCATCTATCGTAACAAAAATCAACGGATTGTTATCGACTACCATTCGTCGCAGCGCGATCAGTTCGACGTGTGGCATCTGATGAACAGTTATCTGCCCGTAGGGGACAGGCAGGTGTGTTATGCCCACATCGGAGAAATCGGTAAGCGGTCCGCTGCTACCCGGATAACTAAAAACAATCAGGAGTATTCGCTTCAGGTGGCTTTTAATTTTATGGGATCGTATAATTTATCCGATCAGTTTATCAAACAGACTACTGAAGAGTTCAATGCGACTTTACCGGTCGGTTTCCGGACGGTTAATCAGAGTTTCGGATGGTATGACGATCAGGGAACCCAATATTGGTTGATTCTGCTGATTGTGGTGATTATCTTTTTTACCTGTTCGATCCTGTTCGAGTCTTTGCGGCAACCGCTGGTGATTATTTCTTTGATTCCGATCTCGTTTATCGGTACTTTTCTGACTTTTTATTTTTCGGGGGTCAATTTCGGAACCGGAGGCTTTGCCTCACTGGTTTTGTTGAGCGGTTTGGTGGTCAATGCCGCTATCTATGTGATAAACGAATACAATGGTTTCGTAAACGGGGGGCGGGAACGCTTGAATCGGACCGGTTTGGTCCGGCTTTATATAAAAGCCTATAATCATAAGATTACCGCAGTTTTATTAACTATATTGTCGACTGTGCTCGGACTGGTGCCGTTTTTGCTGGATGGACCGAAAGCCGAAGAGTTCTGGTTTTCATTTGCAATCGGTACGATCGGCGGTTTACTGTTTTCAGTCATCGCCCTGGTATTCCTTATGCCTGTATTGATGTCGTATGGAAAGAAACCGGTGAGGGATAAGCTTAATCGGTGATAAAGTCTTTGGATTGATGGGTGTAACTGCCTTTTTGGGGAATAACCAGTATCAATAAAGAACCGATGATGATAATTCCTCCCAATATGTAATCTTGTTTTGTCAGCCTGGGGCGCATAGCAGTATAGTACAGGGTGGCTGTGATTTCAAACAAGTAAGTTATTACGGGCTGGAATACCCGTACGGTCATAAAGGTTTCTGAGGTGGAGTATTTTAGTGTTGTATAATAGAGAAAAGTGCTGCAGGCATTGATAAAGAACCCCGTGATACAGGCTGATATTACTGTTTCCGGATGGAGCATTTCTCCCAGGGATGGTAAATAGTGAAGGAAGTTGAGGGCAGGGGGAAACGATGCATCAAAGAAGAATCGAAGCAGGGCAATTCCATAAAAGAACAGAACGAGATACAATCCCCCGTAAAACATGGTGTAACCCGAAATCCCGCATTTTTGCCGGACGGTAGTCTCTGGTGACCAGATTGTCGTTTCTTCGATGACAATGGAACGGATGCAGCTGGCAGTCGCTGAGATCAGGATCAGGATGGACACTATGGTCCATTGGTGTTCAGGTAGCGTAAAAATGAACAGGGTAAAACCAGTGAGAATGACTAAAATTCCCAGATAATCCCCTTTGTAGGGAATCCTGCGGAAGAAGGCATAGGCCAGAATATAGGTAATAATTATTTCAATATTAAACAAAAGGCTGGTTTCTGTTGAGGTGATATATAAGAAAGTGGAGATCATGGTGAAACTGCGGATGATCTGCATGATAGTGTATAGCCAGGAATATTTTACCCCGCTTTTCCAATTGCCAGTGGTTACGGGTTGCCGGATCAACATCAAGGATATCCCTGTGGAGAAAATCATGAATGCTGTGAAAACCATAACATTGGTGCCGTAGCTCAATACACAAAACCGATTGACTACATTTAAAATGGCCCACACAAGGACAGTACTTAAAGCCAATAATATTCCTTTGGAACTCATCAGAATGGTAAATACATTTTTAATTCTTACGCATTTTTCCGGGAATAGTTTAAGAATAGGAGTTGAAAGAAATATTTTGTTTATTACATGATTAATATTACTGTGATTATTCTTTTTTATAATGAAGAAGTAGAAGTGCGGAATACGCTGGATAATATTCGTAGGACAATAGGGGGACGAGCGGATATATATATTTGAAAATTACCCATAAATTCCAGTATTCTTAATTCACGATTTCATAGGTGTTTGTTTAAAAGAGGGGAAAAGACTAGGGCAATGACCAGCAAACTGATCAGGTTGTGGTCTGCTGTCGTAAAAAGACGGTCCTGCGGGGTGATGATTTTGTGCTGGCTGGGCCAGTAGAAGAAGATCCCGATGAGATATACTCCGGAAGAAAGCAACAGCAGGTGGATATCAAAATTGTACTCAGTCTGGCAGGTTCGGTCAGAACCTTGGAAATGTTAAAAATACCTTCTCCAATGGTTCTGCTGATGATAATGGGAGTCAGACCGGTTAATCCTAATTTGGTTTGTTGTTGTTCCATGTTCCTTTTACGCACGGAACTAACGGAGAATTACTTTAGGATTTTAACCCGAGTTCTTTCTCGGATATTTCGCGCATTTCGACTTTTCGGATTTTACCGGTTACTGTCATAGGGAAAGTATCTACAAATTTCCAGTATCTGGGTATTTTGAAAGTGGCGATTTTTCCCCGGCAATAGGCATCAAGTGATTCTGCGCTGATGTCATAGCCGGGACGTGGTTTCACCCATGCCATGACTTCTTCGCCGTATTTTTCGCTGTATACGCCAATTACCTGAACATCGGATACGCCTTCGTGAACGATCAGGAAGTCTTCGATTTCCTTTGGTGATATATTTTCACCTCCCCGGATGATGAGGTCTTTAATCCGTCCGACAATGCTAACATAACCGTTGTCGTCCATAACGGCAATATCGCCGGAATGCAACCAGCGTGTATCGTCGATGATAGCTTTGGTGTCCTCGGGATTGTCCCAATAACCCAGCATGATAGAATATCCCCGG
>URJC01000339.1 GCA_900548135.1 uncultured Odoribacter sp.
ATTCAGTTACATGAAGAAGGGTATACACATGTTTTGGTGCAATCTACTAATATTATTGAAGGTACAGAAATGAAGGAGCTGCGGCGCGAAGTGGAAAGTTTGTCGTTGAATTTTAAAGACATTCGCACAGGTAATCCTTTATTATATGAACCGGAAGATTACAGAAAAGTGATACAAGCCATTACCGGGTCAATGGGACAAGCGGTAAAAGGAGGTCAAAAAATATTGGTAGGGCACGGAACTCCGGACCCGGCAACCGCTTCTTATGCCATGTTTGACTATATGCTGAAAACGGAAGGCCATCCGGATTATCATGTCGGTACTGTAGAAGGGTATCCTGCTTTTGATGATGCTTTACGTTTATTGAAAAAAGAAAAATCCCGTACTGTGACCTTAGCTCCGTTGATGTTTGTGGCAGGAGACCATGCTCAGCATGATATTGCCGGAGAGTGGAAGGAAAATCTGGAGAAACAGGGATATAAGGTGAATTTGTATTTGAAGGGATTGGGTGAAAATGCTGATATTCAGGAATTATACATTGCACATGCGCGTTTTGCTGCCAGACACAAAGCCGTGGATATGGCAAGTAAAAAGAAAGGATATGCAGCTGGTAAGTAAGGAAAAAGCTTATATTAAGCAAAGATTTTGGAGAAAGAAAAAGAGTATATATGGTTTGAATCATTATGCCGGGGAGAAGAATATGCATATAAAGAATTATTTGTCAGATTCTATTTCTCCCTCAGTTCTTTGGCATGCCGATATCTTGAAGTAAAAGAAATGGCTGAAGACGTGGTACAGGATACCTTGTATGAACTCTGGGTTAAGAAGTTGCAATTTGCAACTTACATTGAATTAAAAACTTATCTTTATCGGACAGTCAGAAATAAATGTCTTAATATTCTGAAGCATGAACAGGTAAAATCAAAATATATTGCCGAGTCGACATATAAAGAGGAATATGATTTCTTTTTAAACCAGATTCTCGAAGAAGAAGTGTATGCACTATTGAAAGAGGCTATCGACAGCCTTCCCGGACAAATGAAACGTGTGTATGAACTGGCTCTGCTCGGACATAGTAATGAAGAAATCGCCAAAATACTTTCTATTTCCATTGATGCTGTTAAAGCACTGAAAAAGAGAGGTAAAAGAATATTACAGGAAAAATTGAAATACCTGATCTACCTCCTGTTGCCGTTTATCTGATTACAACATTTTTATTGAAACGAAAACAATGGTTTATAATTTTTGAATTTTCGTGACACTTTTTTGATTCCATGTTGTTTGTATATAAAAGGAACAAAATGGGAGTACACGAAATTTACCAAATTGCAGAATTGATTTCCTCCTGTATACGTGGAGAAATATTGCCAGTTGAAAAACAACAGATTCTGGATCAATGGATAAAAGCGTCTGAAGAAAATAAAGAATTATTCGATCGTTTCCGGCATTACCGATTTATAGCAGAAGAGAATAGCTGAAAATTTGTATGATATAGAAAAGGCATATGAAAAATTCACTTGCCGTAAAAAAGAATATATCCAGGCGAATTTGCCAACTATCGAACAGAAATCTGGTAAGCGTCTGGAAGTGAGTACAAACTGGCATCAATCCCGAATCTGGCAATATGTGGCGGCAGCCATTGCAGTGTTATTGCTTGTCGCAGGAGGTTGGTTTGCAATACGGCATATACCTTCTTCGCTTCCGGTTGCGGAGAAGGCGATGTTTACTGCGACAGACTCAGCCCGGGTCATGCTGATTATGGCCGGAGGCGACCGGATGGATCTCTCCGTACTGTCGGGCGATACGGTTATTCAACAGGGAGAGGCAAAAATCCGTCTGAATCCGGAAGGCGGGCTTGCACATGAAAGTTCCGGACAAACCTTGGGGGAGGTGTCATACAACCAAATCATAGTACCATATCAATGTGAATATCAGGTAACGCTTGCAGATGGAACAAAAGTATTCCTGAATGCCGGTTCTGAATTGCGCTATCCGGTAGCGTTTACAGCCAACGAACGTAAGGTGTTTCTGAAAGGTGAGGCTTATTTTGAAGTGACACGCGACACGGCGTGTCCTTTCTGTGTAGAAACTGCCGGGCAAAATATACAGGTACTCGGTACAATCTTCAATGTATATGCTTATTCTGATGAACCGATGAATTATACTTCTTTGGTGAGCGGAAAGGTGGCTGTAACGGATAAACGGACGGGAACGGCCAGAGTATTGGAACCCGGTCAGCAAGTTGTTCTGGATGTCGTTACGGGTAAAACTTCCGTACAGGAAGCGGATATGCAACAGGTACTCGGATGGAGAAATCATGATCTGATTGTGAGAGAGGAAACATTGGAGGTAATCATGACAAAAATGGCAAGGTGGTATGATGTGAAAATACAATTCGCACATGAGAGCCTGAAGAAAATGCGTTTTACCGCTAATTTACATAGAAAGAAAGATTTGCGGGAACTTTTAAAAGTCATTGCTGCGATCGGGGATTTAAGAGTGACATATCAGGACGGTATTGTGATTATTGATTTTAAATAACACATTATTATACTAATTCTAACCAAATATTCCGAATGTTATGAAGAAAATGAAATTGTTTGTTTTTCTCTGTCTGTTTGTTTCTTGTTCCGACAATGAGTTTAAGGGGCATGAACAGGCATTTTCTGTGTATGGGCAACAATACGATATCGGAGAGGTTGTATTGTGGCACAGCAACAACAGTACGGTGGTTTCTCAGTATGATTCCTGTTGGGTGGATAAATACACCTTTTTCAGCGACCCGTACAATATGGATGCGAGTATGATTGAGAAAGAGGATTCCGTATATTTCTTTACGGCAAACATTGAGAATGAACAGACCGGAAATTTCGTTTTGAGCATGTATGAAGAGGGGATCGTAGTTCATGAAGAATTGCAATCTGCTTTCGGAAGGGGAGCTTGTGTTTCTTTGCATTTACACTCTTCCGATGCGGAAAACCTGAAATCCGGAACCTATCATTTCGGTACGGAATCCAAAGAATTTACATTTAAAGGATTTTACGCTGTTGATTATGAATTTGGAGAAGATAAGCCGGTTTATGCAACGATTAGTGATGGAAAAGTAGAGGTGAATATTGAAGGAGACAATCTGTCGGTGTTTTACAATTGCAAGACAACTAACGGATCCACCCTCGCAGGTCACTATACCGGAACCTATCGGCAGTTTGATATCCGTAATGCAGACTATGATAAAGAAGTTGTGGCTACAATTAATGATAATCTGTTGGAAGCGTTA
>URJC01000340.1 GCA_900548135.1 uncultured Odoribacter sp.
GTTCTCAAAAGCAACACTGGCACTTTCCTGTTCAAAAGTAACCATTTGCAGGTTATTTTCATAAGTATTGTACAATTGGGCCAGATCAGCCTTCACCTGCTGTTCCGCTTCCTGATAGGAAAGGTCAGCATTCTCCATGTCCAGCTTTGCATTTTTAATCTTCCGGCGGTTTTCCAGCCGGTTAAAGATATCCACATTCACTGAGAAACCCCAGTACGGACCATTGGTCCGGTTCAACGTTGTCGCTGCATCAGGCGTTTTTGTCCGGCTATAATTATACCCGGCATCAAAGTCCAGCGTAGGAAACAAGGCAGCCCGGGCAATTTTCATATCCAGTTCCGACACTTTCAGATCACGGCGACCGATCAACAACGTCGTGTTATACTGCAAGGTATTGTCATACAACTCCTGAAACTCCAACGGATCACGCAACTGAATGGAATCCTTCACATAATGATTGTTTCCCAGATCCGTATTCATAATGGTATTCAAAGAGATATAGGCACTCCGCAACAATTCCTTCTGTTTGATATAATTCGAACTGTCCGCATTCAAATCCAGTTTTGCCTGTTGTGCTTCAAGTCCGGACAATACTCCCAACATATATTTATCTTTCGCTTCGGCATACCGGGAAGTGGATAATGCCAGGGAATGTTTGGCAGCATCCAGCTTACTCTGCTGCCGGACCACTTCATAATAATAAGAACTTACCTGTACAATCAAATTTTCTATGGCAGCTTTAGTGTTGAGCTCACCAATAGCCAGCATTTCCCGATAGCGGTTGTGTGTCATGAACATCTCCAACCCGTCAAACAACCTCCAGTTCAATCCCACACCTGCCGATAAAGCATCTGAACGGGAATTATTCAGTCCCCGGTCCTCGCCATTCGTCAATACCTTACTGTCTGAAATGGTCTGTTTTTGCCCGGCATTTACTCCCACAGACGGCAGGAAAGGCGCATAATTCAGGTTGTTTGCAGCCTGTTGTTGCTGGTTACGGATGATTTTAACAGAATAGTTTGACGCCAATGCACGCGCAATACAACTATCCAAAGGGATGATGGATTGTGCAACAGTTTCTGCCGGATTGAAAAACGAATAATAAAGAATGAAAAATAAAAAAGTATATTTCTTCATTTGACTGTTTTTTAGTTCACCAAGTTTATAAATCCGATTTAGCCTATAAACTCCCGTGTCAATGTAAATCAAAAATCATAAATCAAAAACTCTCCTATTCTTTGTGCTCTTCCTCAATAATTTTGACTTTATCTGTTGAGAGATAAGAATAAATTGCAGGAATCACAAACAACGAAAGGAAAGTAGCGCATACCATTCCTCCCACCACTGCAATACCCATTGCAACACGGCTCTCAGCACCTGCACCAGTAGCCAGAGCCATAGGCAAAATACCTAGCACAGTAGACAAGCTTGTCATCAGGATCGGACGGAAACGGGCTACAGCTGCATTTTTCACGGCTTCCAGCATGGGTTCACCCGTTGCCTTACGCTGATTGGCAAATTCTACAATCAAAATACCATTCTTAGACACCAATCCAATCAGCATGATCACCCCGATCTGACTGAAAATATTCATAGTCTGATCGAAATACCAAAGTGCAACCATTGCTCCGATCAAAGCCAAAGGCACTGTGAACATGATGATCAGTGGATCCCGGAAACTCTCAAACTGGGCTGAAAGAACCAGATAAATGAATATCAATGCCAACACAAAAGCAAACATCAAGCTGGAAGAACTTTCAACAAAATCTTTAGAACTACCGGAAAGTGTAGTTTTGAAATTATCATCCAGCACTTCCTTTGCTATACGATCCATCTCCTCCAATCCCTGCGATATCGTTTTACGCTTGGCCAGACCGGCAGACACTGTAGCCGCCACAAACCGGTCATAACGGTATAACTGGGGAGGCATGGAGCTTTCAGAAGTGGTAATCAGATTATCCAAAGCTACCAGGTCTCCCTCTGTATTCCGGATATAGATATTCTGTAAATCAGAAGGTTTATTCCGGTTTTCCCGGTCGATCTGGCTCAAGATCTGATACTGTTTTCCATTCAATATAAAATACCCGACTCTTTGTTCACTCATAGTCAATTGCAAAGTCTGGGCAATATTCTGCATAGACACTCCCATCACAGCAGCCTTATCCCGGTCGATATTAATAGTTAACTCCGGTTTCGTAAACTTCAGGTTTACGTCAGCAACAGAGAATACGGGACTCTTGTTTACTTCTTCCATAAAACGGGGTAATACCCGTTTCAGATCGTCCAGATTCTTTGCCTGGATCACATATTCTACCGGCAATCCGCCGCGCCTTCCGCCAAAAGTCTGTTGCTGGGATACCATGGTCCGTGCTCCGGTGAAATTCCGCACCTGTACACCCAGTTCATCAGCAATATCCTGCTGGGTGCGCTTCCGGTCCTCCGGATCAACCAGCCAGAGGTTCAGATTCGAACGGTTGGTATTGCCGCCACCGATCATTTCAATAATCTTATCCTGCTCAGGCACCTCCTTTTCCAGATAGTCAGCCAATTCATCCGCATAACGGCTCATATATTCAAAGGTAGCCCCTTCAGGCGCCGTCGAAGTGATCCGGATATTAGAACGGTCCTCCAGCGGAGCCATCTCCGACGGGATAGCCATCCACAACAACCAAATCAAAACACCGGTTCCAATCAATATCAAGGGGGCAATCCAACGGAACTTCATAAAATATTCCAAAGCACGACGGTAATAATCGATCATGCCGTCAAAAAAAGGTTCTGTCTTACGGTAAAACCAATTATCCGTCACATTCCGCGTCAGCAACTTGGTTGAAATCATCGGAGTAAACGTCAGAGCCACAAAAGAAGAAATAATCACAGCCCCGGTAATCACGATACTGAACTCCCGGAATAAACGCCCTGTCGTCCCCTGCAGGAATACGATGGGGAAAAATACAGCCACCAAAGCCACCGTAGTAGCAATCACGGCGAAGAAAATCTCGTTCGACCCCTTAAATCCGGCTTCCAGCGGTGACATTCCCTGCTCTATCTTCGTATAGATATTTTCCATGACAACAATCGCATCGTCAACCACCAACCCAATCGCCAGCACAATTGCCAGCAACGTCAGAATATTAATTGTGAAACCAGCAAGGTACATCACAAAGAAAGCCCCGACCAGTGAAACCGGAATAGCCAATACCGGAATCAAAGTGGT
>URJC01000341.1 GCA_900548135.1 uncultured Odoribacter sp.
AAACATATACCGTTTCATTTTCCCATGCGTGTAGAAGAGTTGCCTTCCGGTTTGGATTTGAAGTTTGTTAACAATTTGCCTCAAGATCTAATTCATATTTTGTATGTCGGAGGAATAGGCGAGCATTATAATCTGGAGATGATTACTCGCGTTGTGTCGGGTTTGTCTCATGTAAAATTGACAATATGTTGCCGTCAGGATGAATGGGAAGGTGTGAAAGAGGAGTATCAATCCTACTTGTCCAACAGGATTACGATACTCCATGCAGGAGGAGAAGAACTGGAAAAATTATATCAGGAAGCGAATTTGTTTAATCTGTTTGTTGAACCTTTAAAATATTGGGAATTTGCTGCGCCTTTTAAATTGTTTGAAGCGATAGGACATGGATGTCCTGTTTTGGCTTCTAATGGTACCTGGGTTGCAGATTTTCTGAAAAAGCAGGGAGGGGGATATGTATGTGAATATAATGAGGCTGCATTAAAAGAACTCTTGTCTAACTTGTCTTTAAGTGAATTAGAAGAGAAACGTGAAATCGTTAAAACACTTGCAAAACGCAATACATGGAGTATGCGTTGCGAGCAAATAAGAAATGCATTAAATGTTTAATTATGAAGCTGTTTATTATATCAGATTTGTCGGATATACATACTAAACGATGGGTGTCGGCTTTGGCAGGACGGGGTATTGAAATTTTTCTTTTTGGTATAAATAAACCCGATGAGGAGTTTTATAAGAAATTAAAGCAAGTTACAGTTTTCAGTGTTGATGTATTTTCAAAAATGCAACATCCTTTTAGGACCGGTGGTATAGAAAAATTAAAATACCTGTCGGTTGTAAAGATTTTGCGGAAAAAAATCCAGGAATTCCAACCGGATATCGTGCATGCTCATTATGCTTCGAGCAATGGTCTGTTAGGGGCATTGTCCGGATTTCATCCGTTTATAGTGTCTGTTTGGGGAAGTGATGTGTATGATTTTCCTAAAGTTTCATTTTTGCATAGGTGTATATTGAAATACACATTAAAAAAAGCAGATAAGATTTTGTCAACCAGTCATGTGATGGCTTTGGAAACTCATCAATATACTCCTAAAGAGATAGAGATTACTCCTTTTGGTGTAAATACCGATTTATTTAAAAAAATTCCTGTTCATAGAGATGATACATACATTATCGGGAATGTTAAAACATTATTGCCTAAATATGGGATTGATGTATTGATAAAGGCTTTTCAATTGGTAGTTGATCGCAATGCAGATAAAGAATTAAGATTGGAAATTGTTGGAACCGGTCCTGATCATGAGAAATTGGAACAATTAGCAAAGAGTTTAGAAATTGCGGATAAAGTGCATTTTATCGGTCAAGTAGAAAATTCTTCTTTACCGTCTTATTATAATCGTTTTTTAGTTGCGGTTTCTGCCTCCGTTTGGAATTCGGAAAGTTTTGGTGTTGTCGCAGTGGAGGCCATGGCGTGCGAATGTCCTGTCGTGACTTCGGATGCCGATGGTTTTACAGAAGTAGTAAAGGATGGCGAAACCGGTTTTATTGTGCCTAAAAAAGATGTTGAAAAGACTGCCGAGGCAATACAGAAATTTATTGATCATCCTGAGTTGCGGGATGAAATGGGGAGAAAAGGGAGAGAACGCGTATTAGCACTATATGACTGGAATAAAAACGTTGATATGATGGTTGATATTTATCAAAGTATTTATAATAAATGATTCATTAAAACAATGAAAGAGATTACAAGGTGCAAAAGATGTGTTATGGATGATGCTTCAGATACAACAATAAAGTTTGATGAAGCGGGGCATTGCAATTATTGTACTTATGCTTTGGGGCGTATGAATGATGTGTATTTCCCGAATGAAGTCGGACGTGAGAAATTGGAAGTCCTGATTTCTAAAATAAAGGCAGAGGGGAAAGGTAAAAAGTACGATTGTCTGATGGGAATTTCCGGAGGGTTGGATTCGGCTTATTTAGCTTACTTAGGTTATAAATGGGGATTGCGGATATTAGCTTTTCATATCGATGATGGTTTTAATAGTGAGATTGCCGTTGCCAATGTGAAAAAATTGTGTGAATGCTGTCATATAGATTTACAAATAAAGAAGCCGGATAAAAAGCAGTTCAATGATGTTACACGTGCTTTTATTTTGGCAGGTGTTCCGGGAATCTGTGTTCCTCAAGATAATCTGATTTTATCTTACTTGTATAAAACAGCTAAGGAGAATAATTTGAATTATTTTCTTTCCGGCACTAATTTTTCTTTGGAATCCATATTGCAGCGTGGGGAAGCAATTAATGCTTCTGACGGCTATCATATTCGGGCAATCAGTAAATTATTCGGAAAGGAAGGAACGGATCAATTGCCATTTGTCAATCTTTTTGAACGCTATGTGAAGATTAAATATTTTCAGAAATTGCATGTTGTTCGTCCGTTAGATTTGATTGATTATAATAAGAATAGGGCAATAAAGGAATTGAATGAATTTTGTGGTTTCAATTATTATGGAGGCAAACATTATGAGAGTCTATTGACTCATTTCGCGCAGGTTTATTATATGCCTTTAAAGTTTAAGATAGATAAACGGACTTCACATTTATCCAGTTTGATAGTGTCCGGACAATTAAGCAGGGAGGAGGCAATGCAAGAATTGAATAAACCTCTCTATGATTCTCTCCAGATGGAAAAAGAGTTGGATATTATTTTGGAGAAGTTGGGGTTAACAAGAGAAGAATTTGAAGTAATTATGGCGCAAGCCCCTAAATCACATTTCGATTATCCGCATTCTTTATTTAATAATTTCGCTGCAGTTGCACGAAAGTTTCGTAAGTTTTTGTCTGATTAATTTGGAATTATGAAAATCGTAACGATAATAGGTGCCCGCCCTCAATTTATTAAAGCAGCGGCGGTGAGTAGAGTTTTTTCAGTTTCTTCGGAGGTCGAAGAAGTGATTGTACATACCGGGCAACATTTCGATGCAAACATGAGTGATGTGTTTTTTGAAGAGATGTGTATCCCAAGACCTCATTATAATTTGAATATAAACGGTTTGGGACACGGAGCAATGACGGGGCAGATGCTGGAAAAGATAGAGGAGGTTTTGCTCAAGGAGAAACCGGAGTGGGTATTGGTATATGGTGACACTAATTCGACGATTGCCGGGGCATTGGCAGCAAAAAAGCTGCATATCAAGGTGGCGCATGTG
>URJC01000342.1 GCA_900548135.1 uncultured Odoribacter sp.
GATGATGCGGTATATGAAAAACCTGGAACGTCGTGATATTTCTTTAGCTACTTCTATGATTTCCTTGGGATCTTGTACGATGAAATTGAATGCTGCTGTTGAAATGTTACCGATTACGTGGCCGGAATTCGGACGAATGCATCCGTTTGTTCCTTTCGATCAGGCGGAAGGTTATCAGCAGATGATTCGGGAAACGGAACAAATGTTGGCAAAAGTGACCGGACTGGCAGGTTGTAGTTTGCAGCCAAATTCAGGTGCAGCCGGGGAATATTCGGCCTTGATGGTGTTGCGTCAGTATCATATAGCCCATGGACAGGGGCACCGGAACGTAATGTTAATTCCTGCATCAGCTCATGGTACCAATCCGGCTTCCAGTACTATGGCAGGTTTAAAAGTGGTGGTGACTGCTACTGACCCGGAGGGAAATATTGATGTGGCTGATTTTAAAGCAAAGGCTGAAGCTAACCGGGATAATCTTTTCGGAGCCATGATTACTTATCCTTCCACTCACGGTATTTTTGAAGAGTCTATTCAGGAATTGGTGAAGATTGTTCACGATAATGGGGGGTTGTTGTATATGGACGGAGCCAATATGAACGGACAATGTGGTTTGACTAGTCCCGGATATATCGGAGCAGATGCCTGTCACTTGAATTTGCACAAAACTTTTGCCATGCCTCATGGTGGTGGTGGACCGGGTGTTGGACCGATTTGTGTTGCAGAACATTTAGTAGAGTACTTGCCTACTCATGCTGTAGTCAGGACGGGCGGAAAGCATGGAATTCATGCTGTCGCTGCTGCTCCTTACGGTTCTGTCAGTTTGTTGCCTATTACTTATGGATATTTATTGATGTTGGGTGGTGAAGGATTGAAGCAGGTGACGGAAATGGCTATTTTAAATGCAAATTATCTGGCTTCTTCTTTTGAAAAATTAGGCTTTAAGATTTTGTTTAAAGGTAAACAAGGACGTGTCGGGCATGAAATGATTTGGGATTGCAGTGCATTCAGTAAAGAATATGGTATCACTGAGTTGGATATTGCGAAGCGTTTGATGGACTTCGGTTTTCATGCTCCTACTCTTTCATTCCCGGTACACGGAACATTGATGGTAGAACCAACGGAAAGTGAACCTAAAGAAGAACTGGATCGGTTTATTGAAGCATTGAAAACAATTCGGGAGGAAATGGTGGAAGTTGCGGAAGGAAAAGCAGACAAAGTAGATAATGTATTGAAAAATGCACCACATACTCATAAAGTATTGACTGCGGATGAATGGACGCATGCTTATCCTCGTAGCAAAGCGGCTTATCCGCTGGCATGGGTGGCTGAAAATAAATTCTGGCCTCAGGTGGGCCGTGTGGATGACGGTTATGGTGACCGTAATCTGATGTGTACCTGCGATCCTTTATATGATTATATCAATGATGAAAATTAGTAGAAATGCCCGGGACAAACCGGGCATTTTTATAATCTGAAAAGTGAAAAGTTGACACTTCCATATTGACGGTGTTCTCTAAAATGAAGATGGCTATTGAAAGATATTTGAGCCGGATGTTCAATAATGGCAATCCCATTTTCTGCCAATAGTTCATTGTCAAAAATGGCAGCAGGAATTTCATCGATGCGTTCCAAATTGTAAGGTGGATCTGCAAAGATAATATCGAATTTCTGTCCCTGTAATTTTTTACAAGCTGTAAATGCATCGTTTTTATAGACTTTCATATTATAAAAGCCTAACTCTTGTGCCATCCGCTTAATGAAAACAAAATGCTTGTAATTTTGTTCTATGGAAATAATTTCCTTTGCTCCCCGGGAAGCTAATTCATAACTGATACTTCCGGTTCCTGAGAATAAATCCAAGGCTCGGGTATCTTCTATGTCAATATAATTGGTCAGGACATTGAACAGATTTTCCTTGGCAAAATCAGTTGTCGGACGAGCCTTGAAGCTTTTGTCCGGAAAAATTTGCCGCCCTTTGTGTGAACCGCTGATTATTCGCATTTGTGGATATTTAACAGGTGGATGAAACTGGAGTTGTTGAGTTCATTGTTTTTTACCAGCTGTGAAAGCGGGGCATAGTTTAAGATAGAAATATTAGGGATATATTTGCTAAGTATATCCACTAACATGGGGTCATTTACCAGATTGCCTGAAATACTGGTTTGAAGGTTATCCTTGCTGACATTACATTGTTGCAGGCAATTCAAGGCATAATAAACAATATCAGTTACAGAGCCATAAGCAAATGAGTTGAACAACAGAATATCATTACTATGAGTGAGTAACAGGTCAAAATACTGATCGTGTATGTCAATAAATAAATGATTGGCATTGAACAATATATTCGATAAAGATTGTATGATAAACGGATAAGCACTGTTAACAATACACAAGGATGGATGTCGTGTGGCCAGAAAAGTAACAAAACTTCTGGGTAAAGCTTCTGTCAAGTATGCTTCTATCATCTTAATTTTCCGGTATAATAACGTATCGTTTTTGTGGGGCTGTAAACAGATACGATACATATCGGCAAGGGTATTTTTATTGAATGCATGCGCAGGTAAAAGCATCTTTTCCTTATTGCATGAAAGAAAATAGACTTTTTTGTATTTCAAGTTTAACAAAACGTCGTCTACCATGATTTTCTTTACCTTGGCAATAACAGTGTCCTGGCTTTTTAAATTGAATGGCTGAAAATAAAAAGCCAGCAATTTGTTATAGGGGTCATGGACACAAAATGAAAGTCCATCCGTTGCATAACGGATGGACAAAATGTATTGAGGAGAATTCTCTTTTATGAAATTGCTGTCAATATAATATACGTTTTGCATGCATCTTTATTATTCCCAGTTACCTACGTTATTATTTGCTTCCTGAAGGTCACCGACTTTTAATCCTGGATATTTTTTCAGACGAATTCTTTCTCCGTTTTCTTCCAGTAATTGTTCATTAAATCTTCAAAAATAATCATATTTGAAACGCGGGCTTCAAAAACCGGAACTTCAATACCTGAGTCTGTAATGACACTGGAAGCTCCCATCCTAAACTGATGTTTCCTTTGAGTATAAGGAACATAGCGAAGGTCATCAATAGGGTAATCTTTACCAAACACACTTTCCAATGCATTTACCCGAACTGTATCACGGATGATGATACCCTCTTTTATTGCTTGGGCTTCTGTCATCCCTTTTTCAAGATCATCATCA
>URJC01000343.1 GCA_900548135.1 uncultured Odoribacter sp.
CCCGTTTGGGCTTTATTTGCAATTGGGGGCGTTCAATCTGCTGTTCCAGGGTGAGATCTGCAATACCTGGAATACTTTGAATTGAATTTTTGATTTGACTTCCCAGATGAAAGAGCTTATTTAAGTCCGGACCGAATAGTTTGATTGCAATATTGGCTTGCGTTCCGGACAACATGGCATCAATACGGTGGGAAATAGGTTGCCCGATTTCTATATTAGCTCCTTTGATTGTAGCTAGTTTTTGACGTACTGCAGCTAAAAATTCCTCTCTGTTCCGTTCCTGCAACTCAAAAGGAGCTTCTATCTCAGAAGTATTTACGCCTAAAGCATGTTCATCGAGTTCTGCCCGGCCGGTTTTACGGGCAACAGTTTGAATTTCGGGAAATTCCATCAATAATTGCTCTGCGAGAAGTCCCATTTTATTAGATTCCTCCAGTGAAACGCCAGGCATAGTGCTGACATTTATAGTTAAAGAACCTTCGTTGAAAGGAGGTAAGAAGCTACGTCCTAACTGGAATAAAATGACTAAAGTCACTATCAGCAGTACAGCAGCACTTCCTATCACTACTTTTTTATAATGCAATGCCCAGGTTAGTGCTTGTTGGTATACTTTTTTCAGACTACGGGATACATAAGGCTCCTTTTCACTTTTCTTCAACGCTTTTTCCGTGGTCAGTAAATAGCTACATAACACAGGGGTTAGAGTCAAAGCAATCACAGTGGAGGCAAACAAAGCAACTACAAATGCAATTCCCAGGGGGATCAACATCCGGCCTTCCATGCCGGAGAGAAAGAAAAGAGGAAGAAAGCAGGCAACAATAATTAAAGTAGAATTCAAAATCGGCATTCTCACTTCTTTTGAACCTTCGTAGACGATTTCCAGACTTGAGATGCGTTCTGCTTTCGGTTTTAGCCGGTTTTCCCGTAATCGTTTATAGACATTTTCAACATCCACAATAGCGTCATCAACCAGTGAACCAATTGCAATGGCGAGTCCTCCCAAACTCATGGTATTGATGGTCAGGCCCAATGCATGCATCACCAGTATGGCCATCAACAGAGAAAGAGGTAAGGCTATCAGTGAGATAATGGTGGTACGGAAGTTCATTAAAAAGAAAAACAGTACCACGATGACAAAAATGGCCCCTTCAAAAAGGGCTTTTTGGATATTGTTAATTGAACTTTCAATAAAGCGGGATTGACGGAAAATATCGGTTGAAATATGAACATCAGCGGGCAAAGTCTTTTGCAGGTCTTGGATAGAAAGATCCAATTTTTCTGTTAATTCCAATGTGTTGGTACCGGGTTGTTTGGTAACGGTCACCAAAACGGCCGGTTGTCCTTTTTCAGAAGCCAGACCTAGTTTGGGAGATTTTGCTCCTATTTGTACTTCTGCTATTTCGGCTAATGTTATAGGAAAGTCATTGACCGTTTTGATTACCGCTTTGCTTAATTCTCCTACTTCAGTAGTAGCCATTACGCCTTGTACTATATATTCATTGCCGTATTCATAGAGAATGCCTCCGGTAGCATTTTGATTCATGTTTTCTATAACTGGCAAAACTTCATCCATACTGATGTTGTAGTATTTCATGCGTGACGGATTGAGTAAAATCTGATATTCTTTGATATCTCCGCCAATGACAGCCACCTGGGCTACTCCTCCTGTTGATAACAGGCGGGGACGAATGGTCCAGTCCGCAATTGTCCGTAAATCTTGTAAACTGGTGCTGTCTGCTGTCAGGCCTATGATCATCATTTCTCCTAGAATAGACGACTGGGGGCCTAAAGTTGGTTGACCAACATTATTAGGAAGAGCATCTCCCAGAGTGGCTAGTTTTTCTGAGACAATCTGACGGGCGGTATAGATATTGGTTCCCCATTCAAATTCCACCCAGACGACTGAGAAACCGGTGGTGGATGATGAACGTACCCTACGCACATCTGTTGCACCGTTAACGGCTGTTTCTACTGGAAAGGTCACTAAACGCTCAACCTCTTCCGGGGCCATTCCCTGCGCTTCAGTCATAACGACTACGGTTGGGGCATTTAAATCGGGAAATACATCTACTTCCATATTTCTGGCGGTGATGCTTCCCCATATCAACAGGGTTACTGCTGCTATCATTACCAACAAACGGTTGTGTAATGAATATTGTATGATTTTATTTAGCATAATGATGATGTAAAAATTCCTGTAAATTTTGGATTTACGATTTCCTGAAATTTGATAAACGAATGGTTTATCATTTGCCGTGTATCGTTACTTCAAATTTTAGTGTTCGTGAGTATGACCTGGGATAGCCCCTGAAGCAGAAGCCATCTTTACCTGATAGGCTCCTTTTGTTACTACTCTGTCTCCAGGAGCCAGGCCTTTGAGTATTTGGATTTCTTTACCATTATTAGCTCCCGTCTTTACTTCCTGTTTCTGGTAACCTTCTTCATCTAATTGCTTATAAACATAGTAGTTGCCCATTTCATTGGTTAAGGCAGAAACCGGAATACTGATTGTATTTTCAATGGGAGAAGAAATCAGGTAAATTTCAACAAATGAACCTGGAATCACATTTCCCCGGTTATCAAATGCAAAAGTCACTGGTATGAAGAAAGTATTTGCTTCTGCAGATTTTCCTACGGATAAAAGCTTACCGGATAGATCTTCCAGGGTATATACCTGATTATCATATGGTGTCTTGAAATTAGCCGTGGTGATTGTATTTAATGAAGCATAATGTTTTTCAGATACATCAGCACGTAACACCAGGCGTTTGTTTTGGGATATAGTGGCTATTGCCTGGCCGGCAGTAACATATTCACCATCTTTCACATTGATGTTTTTCAAGTAACCCTGCATGGATGCATTAATACCTACTCCTTTAGAAGATTGTTTTCCTGAAATGGCATCGTAGGCAATTTGTGCATTCTGATAATTTAACTGAATGTTTTCATATTCTTTCTGAGAAATAATTTTATCCTGGATCAGGTTCCGGGCCCGCTCAAATTCTGCTTTTGCTTTTTGATAGTTCGCATATATACGGGAATAATAGTCTCCTTCTCCTATATTTTTAGTGGCAATATGAAAGAGGGTTTGACCCTGGTTTACCGCACTACCTGCTGAGAGGTTGTTATCGGCATAGGTGATTATTCCGTTTTGTGTTGCAACTATCACCAGCTCGTCTCCAGGTGCTGT